>DOOK01000370.1 GCA_003512805.1 Erwinia sp.
CTCAAGCCCATTCTTCTGGCATGGCAACGCCTTCAGGCGGGAAAGGGCGCCCAATAAAAAACGGCCCCTTTCGGAGCCGTTTCGAATACCGTGTAGCGCTTACTTCTTCTTCGCTTTCGCGTTAGGCAGATCGGTGATGCTGCCTTCGAAGATTTCTGCCGCCAGGCCTACCGACTCGTGCAGCGTCGGGTGAGCGTGGATGGTCAATGCGATATCCTCGGCGTCACAGCCCATTTCAATAGCCAGGCCAATTTCACCCAGCAGCTCGCCGCCGTTGGTGCCGACAACGGCCCCGCCGATCACGCGATGCGTCTCTTTATCGAAAATCAGCTTGGTCATGCCGTCTGCGCAGTCGGAAGCAATAGCGCGGCCTGATGCCGCCCACGGGAAGGTCGCCGTCTCGTAGCTGATGCCCTTCTCTTTCGCTTCTTTCTCGGTCAGACCCACCCAGGCAACTTCCGGCTCGGTGTAGGCGATGGATGGGATCACTTTTGGATCGAAATAATGTTTCTTACCGGAGATCACTTCCGCCGCTACGTGGCCTTCGTGCACGCCTTTATGCGCTAGCATCGGCTGACCAACGATGTCGCCGATAGCGTAAATGTGCGGCACGTTGGTACGCATCTGCTTGTCGACACGGATGAAGCCGCGGTCGTCCACTTCCACGCCCGCTTTGCCGGCATCCAGGCCTTTGCCGTTGGGCACGCGACCAATCGCCACCAGCACCGCGTCGTAACGCTGCGGTTCAGCAGGGGCTTTTTTGCCTTCCATCGTGACGTAGATACCATCTTCTTTGGCTTCTACCGCGGTCACTTTGGTTTCCAGCATCAGGTTAAACTGCTTCGCGATGCGTTTGGTGAAGACTTTCACCACGTCTTTATCGGCTGCAGGGATCACCTGGTCGAACATCTCAACCACGTCAATCTGAGAACCCAGCGCGTGATAAACGGTGCCCATTTCCAGACCGATAATGCCGCCGCCCATGACCAGCAGGCGCTCAGGCACTTCTTTCAGTTCCAGCGCGGCAGTGGAATCCCACACGCGTGGATCTTCATGTGGAATGAATGGCAGCTGAATAGGACGAGAACCGGCAGCGATAATCGCATTATCGAAGTTAATGGTGGTGCCGCCGTTTTCGCCGTCAACGAACATAGTGTTCGCGCCGGTGAACTTCGCTTCGCCGGTAACCACTTTCACTTTACGGCCTTTCGCCATGCCTGCCAGACCGCCGGTCAGCTGGTTGATGACTTTTTCTTTCCAGGTACGGATTTTGTTGATGTCGGTTTGCGGCTTGCCGAACACCACGCCATGTTCTTCCAGCGCTTTGGCTTCTTCAATGACTTTTGCCACGTGCAGCAGCGCTTTGGAAGGGATACAGCCCACGTTCAGGCAAACGCCGCCCAGGGTGCTGTAACGCTCAACAATGACGGTCTCCAGACCTAAATCAGCAGCGCGGAAAGCCGCAGAGTAACCTGCCGGACCTGCCCCAAGTACCACGACCTGAGTTTTAATTTCTGTACTCATCATGACCTCTTAGTTAACTGGAGGATATCCATCCACCGGTTCGTATTCAGGGCAAGAGTTTACAGAATTGTTAACAGAGTGCAAACAACCTGCCCTAAACCACTACAGCTTGTCGACTAAAACAGCGAGAGTCGGCTATAAAAAGGCCGGCATACGCCGGCCAGAGTACTTTTACATCACCAGTCGGCGAATATCGGCTAACAGGTTACCCACGATGGTGATAAAGCGGGCACCGTCAGCACCGTCGATAACGCGGTGGTCGAAGGAAAGAGAGATTGGCATCATCAGACGCGGGGCAAACTCTTTCCCGTTCCAGACCGGCTCCATTGCAGATTTGGAGACGCCCAGGATAGCGACTTCCGGCGCGTTAACGATCGGCGCAAAATGCGTGGTGCCGAGTCCGCCAAGGCTGGAGATGGTAAAGCAGCCGCCCTGCATATCGCTGGCCGTCAGCTTACCGTCACGCGCTTTTTTCGACGTCGCCATCAGCTCACGAGAAAGCTCGGTAATGCCTTTCTTGTTCACGTCTTTAAAGACCGGGACGACCAGGCCATTTGGCGTATCGACCGCCACGCCGATGTTGATATATTTTTTCAACGTCAGCGTCTGCGCGTCTTCAGAAAGCGAGCTGTTAAAGCGTGGCATCTGCTCCAGCGCCGCGGCAACTGCCTTCATGATAAAGACGACCGGCGTGTATTTCACGTCCAGCTTGCGCTTCTCGGCTTCGGCGTTCTGCTGTTTACGGAACGCTTCCAGATCGGTGATATCGGTTTTATCGAAGTGCGTAACGTGCGGGATCATCACCCAGTTACGGCTCAGGTTAGCACCAGAAATTTTCTGGATGCGGCCCAGCTCGACTTCTTCGATTTCACCAAACTTGCTGAAGTCCACTTTCGGCCACGGCAGCATGCCTGGCAGACCGCCGCCGCTGGCAGCAGCCGGTGCGGTTTCAGCACGTTTCACCGCGTCTTTCACGTAGGTCTGCACGTCTTCTTTCAGGATACGGCCTTTACGGCCCGTTCCTTTCACCTTCGCCAGGTTAACGCCGAACTCGCGCGCCAGACGACGGATAACCGGCGTAGCATGGACGTAGGCATCGTTCTCAGAGAAGTCGCCTTTCGCTTCAGCTTTCGCCGGAGCCGGAGCAGCGGCCGGAGCCGCTTTGGCTTCCTGCTGCGCCGGGGCCGCTTCCTGTTTGGCTGCCGGAGCCGGTGCGGCACCTTCCACTTCAAAAATCATAATCAGCGAGCCGGTGCTGACTTTGTCGCCGGCCGCAATTTTGATCTCTTTCACCGTACCGGAGAAGGGCGCAGGCACTTCCATAGAAGCCTTGTCGCCTTCTACGGTAATTAGCGACTGCTCGGCAGCCACTTTATCGCCTACTTTCACCATCACTTCGGTGACTTCAACTTCGTCGCCGCCGATATCCGGTACCTGGACTTCTTTCGCGCCGCTGGCTGCCGCTGGTGCCGTTGCCGCTTCTTCTTTCATTGCTGGCTTCGGCGCTTCGGCCGGAGCGGCACCTTCTGCTTCGAAGACCATAATCAACGAGCCGGTGCTGACCTTGTCGCCGGCGGCGATTTTGATCTCTTTTACCGTACCGGCAAACGGCGCAGGCACTTCCATAGAAGCCTTGTCGCCTTCTACGGTGATCAGCGACTGCTCGGCCGCAACTTTGTCGCCAACCTTGACCAGGATCTCGGTGACTTCGACTTCATCACCCCCGATGTCCGGCACGTTGACTTCTTTGCTTTCCGCTTTGGCGGCAGGCGCGGAAGCTGGCTTCTCTTCCTTCGCTTCCGCTTTGGCAGGTGCTGCAGCCGTATCGGCCGATTCGAAGATCATGATCAGCGAGCCGGTTTCAACTTTGTCGCCGGTGGCAATTTTGATCTCTTTCACCACGCCCGCTTCCGGCGAAGGGACTTCCATAGAGGCTTTGTCGCCTTCTACGGTGATCAGCGACTGCTCGGCTTCCACTTTATCGCCAACCTTGACCAGGATCTCGGTGACTTCCACTTCGTCGGAACCGATGTCCGGTACTTTAATTTCAATAGCCATTACTCTTTACCTCTTAGGCCAGACGCGGGTTGACTTTATCGGCATCGATATTGAATTTGGTGATCGCTTCTGCCACCACTTTCTTATCAATCTCACCGCGTTTAGCCAGTTCGCCCAGTGCTGCAACCACCACGTAAGACGCGTCCACTTCAAAGTGGTGACGCAGATTTTCGCGGCTGTCAGAACGACCGAAACCATCAGTACCCAGTACGCGATAATCGCTGGCTGGAATGAAGGTACGGATCTGCTCGGCGAACAGTTTCATATAGTCGGTTGAAGCCACGGCCGGTGCGTCATGCATGATCTGCGCAACGTAAGGCACGCGAGGTTCTTCTGTTGGATGCAGCATGTTCCAGCGCTCGCAGTCCTGACCATCACGAGCCAGCTCGGTGAAGGAGGTCACGCTGTACACATCAGAGCCAACGCCGTAGTCTTTCGCCAGGATCTGAGCCGCTTCACGGACGTGACGCAGGATAGAGCCTGAACCCAGCAGCTGTACTTTACCTTTGCTGCCTTCTACCGTATCAAGCAGATAGATACCTTTACGGATACCTTCTTCTGCACCGGCCGGCATGGCAGGCATGTGGTAGTTTTCGTTCAGCGTGGTGATGTAGTAGTAAATATTTTCCTGCGCTTCACCGTACATACGAACCAGACCGTCATGCATGATAACGGCAACTTCATAAGCGTAAGCCGGATCGTAGGAGATACAGTTAGGGATAGTCAGCGACTGAATGTGGCTGTGACCATCTTCATGCTGCAACCCTTCGCCGTTCAGCGTAGTACGGCCGGAGGTGCCGCCGACAAGGAAGCCGCGCGCCTGCTGGTCGCCTGCTGCCCAGCAGAGATCGCCGATACGCTGGAAGCCAAACATCGAATAGTAGATGTAGAACGGGATCATCGGCAGGTTGTTGGTGCTGTAAGACGTTGCCGCTGCCAGCCAGGATGCGCCTGCACCCAGTTCGTTGATGCCTTCCTGCAGGATCTGCCCTTTCTCATCTTCTTTGTAGTAGGCAACCTGCTCACGGTCCTGCGGCGTATACTGCTGGCCGTTCGGGCTGTAAATACCGATTTGACGGAACAGGCCTTCCATACCAAAGGTACGCGCTTCGTCGGCGATGATCGGCACCAGACGATCTTTGATCGACTGGTTCTTCAGCATCACGTTCAGGGCACGCACAAAGGCGATGGTGGTGGAGATCTCTTTGTTCTGCTCGTCCAGCAGCTGGCGGAAATCTTCCAGCGCAGGCATCTCCAGCTTCTCGCTGAAGTTCGGCTGACGCGTCGGCAGATAGCCACCCAGTTTCTCGCGCTGGCCGTGCAGATATTTGTACTCTTCAGACTCTTTATCGAAGGTGACGTACGGCAGGCTTTCGATTTTGTCATCTTCTACCGGCACGTTGAAACGATCGCGGATGTAGCGGACGCCATCCATGTTCATTTTCTTCACCTGGTGAGCGATGTTCTTGCCTTCCGCCGTGTCGCCCATACCATAGCCTTTAATGGTATGCGCCAGGATCACCACCGGTTTGCCTTTGGTGTCCTGTGCTTTTTTCAGCGCCGCGTAGATTTTCTTCGGATCGTGGCCGCCACGGTTCAGCGCCCAAATCTCGTCGTCGGTCATGTCTTTGACCAGCTCGGCGGTCTCTGGATATTTACCGAAGAAGTGCTCGCGCACGTAGGCGCCATCGCGAGATTTAAAGGTCTGATAGTCACCGTCAACGGTTTCGTTCATCAGTTGGATAAGCTTACCGCTGGTATCTTTACGCAGCAGCTCGTCCCAGCGTCCGCCCCAGATAACCTTGATCACTTCCCAACCGGCGCCGCCAAAAATGCCGTCCAGTTCGTTGATGATTTTGCCGTTACCGGTCACCGGACCGTCCAGGCGCTGCAGGTTACAGTTGATGATGAACACCAGGTTGTCCAGCTTCTCGCGGGTGGCGATAGTGATCGCGCCCTTGGATTCCGGCTCGTCCATCTCGCCGTCGCCCAGGAAGGCGTAAACGGTCTGCTGCGAGGTATCTTTCAGGCCACGGTGCTCAAGGTACTTAAGGAATTTCGCCTGATAGATCGCGCCGATTGGACCAAGGCCCATAGAAACGGTCGGGAACTGCCAGAATTCCGGCATCAGTTTTGGATGCGGATAAGAGGACAGGCCTTTGCCGTGCACTTCCTGACGGAAGTTGTTCATCTGATCTTCGGTCAGGCGGCCTTCCAGGAAGGCACGCGCGTAAACGCCCGGCGAAATGTGACCCTGGAAATAGACCAGATCGCCGCCGTCTTTTTCGCTGCGCGCGCGGAAGAAGTGGTTAAAGCACACTTCATAGATAGTGGCCGAGGACTGGAAGGAAGACATATGGCCGCCCAGCTCCAGATCTTTCTTCGAGGCACGCAGAACGGTCATGATAGCGTTCCAGCGGATCGCGGAACGGATACGGCGTTCCAGCGAGGTATTACCCGGATAGTCAGGTTCGTCCTCAACGGCGATAGAGTTCACGTAGCTGCTGGCCCCAGTGCCTGCTGCTACCTTTACGCCGCCTTTGCGTGCTTCGCTCAACACCTGATCGATCAGGAACTGCGCGCGCTCCACGCCCTCTTCACGGATGACCGATTCGATCGCCTGTAGCCAGTCGCGAGTTTCAATCGGATCCACGTCATTGTGTAAACGTTCTGACATGGGGGTATTCCTTATCTGTGTCTAATACGTTGAATTGTCTGGAGCCTGTCTCTCTGTGCTCTGGCTTAGTGCAGAACACAGAGAGACAGGCCCTTCGTGGTTGTCGCGTTATGGTTACGCGTTAATCCTTACGCTGCTGTAATCGGCGCAGAGAGCGCTCTCTTCGGCTCTGTTCCCGGCTTCTGTCCAGCAATATTTCCTCGATAAACGCCAGATGGCGGTGTGAGGCTTCGCGTGCCTTTTCGGGTTCGCGCGCCACAATCGCCTCGAAAATACTGGCGCGGTGACCGCTCACTTTTGCCAGCATTTCGCGGCGCGAGTAGAGCAATTCAAAATTCTGTCGGACGTTCTGTTGCAGCATTGGCCCCATTGAGCGTAGCAAATGCAGCAGCACCACATTATGCGCCGCCTCTGTGACAGCTATCTGATACTGCATAACCGCATTGGCTTCGGCATCAAGGTCGCCGCTCGCCTGCGCGGTCTGGATTTGCAGATGGCAATCCCGGATCCGCTCCAGATCTTCTTCCGTTCCCCGTAGCGCCGCATAGTAGGCCGCGATTCCTTCGAGCGCGTGACGCGTTTCCAGCAGGTCGAACTGGGATTCCGGGTGCTCGGCCAGTAGCTCTACCAGCGGATCGCTCAGACTTTGCCACAGATTGGTTTGCACAAAAGTCCCACCGCCCTGACGGCGCAGCAGTAAACCTTTTGCTTCCAGACGCTGGATAGCTTCACGCAAAGAGGGACGGGAGACATCGAACTGTTTAGCCAGCTCGCGTTCAGGAAGGAGCTTTTCACCGGGACGCAGCGTCCCTTCCATAATCAAGGACTCAAGCTGCTGCTCGATAGCATCGGATAGCTTTGGTTGGCGGATTTTGCTGTAGGCCATCATCCCTTCTTCGTGCCGTTTGCCCGAGTAAATTGGTCATACCAATTGCAAAAAGGAGCCGGTAAAGTAACAAAGTATTCACCTGATGTCTATATGGCAACGGCGCAAAACCAGACGCATGTCTCGTTTTATAAGCACAAATTAACACCTTATAATCGGCTCAACGCAGCAGAAAGAATGTTAAAAAAATTAACTTTTTTGAAGGCGGCCAGTTATTTATCACACCGCGTCCATGCCGTCATAAGTAAAACCAATTCGTCTTTGTGAATCGTTTGTGACAAAAACAAACGGCACAAAAACAGATTTTTTTTATGGCAATCCCGGCTTTAACAGAAAGCGAGTGCATTACCTGCCGCTTATCATTATTCTTGTCGCGAAAGTAGAGGCAGGCCCGCTTTTGCGGGATTAGCTATGTAAACATTTAAGTACAGATAACGTAATAAAATGATGACACGAGCGCGCCCTTAGTACGATAACGAGATCGAGAGGATCACTATGGAACAACAGCAGGGCGAGATGCTGAAGCGCGGCCTGAAAAACCGTCATATTCAGCTTATTGCATTAGGCGGCGCCGTCGGCACCGGTCTTTTTCTGGGGATTGCACAAACGATTAAAATGGCGGGCCCGTCCGTTCTACTGGGCTACGCCATTGGCGGCTTTATTGCCTTTATGATTATGCGCCAGCTGGGTGAAATGATCGTGGAAGAGCCGGTTGCCGGGTCTTTCAGCCATTTCGCCTATAAATACTGGGGCAGCTTTGCCGGTTTCGCCTCCGGCTGGAACTACTGGGTACTTTATATCCTGGTAGCGATGGCGGAACTGACTGCCGTCGGGCAGTATATTCAGGTCTGGTGGCCCGCGTTTCCTTCCTGGGCCGCTGCCGCCATTTTCTTTGTCCTGATTAACGCTATCAACCTGAGCAGCGTAAAAATCTTTGGCGAAATGGAGTTCTGGCTGGCGCTTGTCAAAGTCGTGGCCGTCGTAGCGATGATTGTTTTCGGCTGCTGGCTGTTGTTCAGCGGTCATGGCGGTCCGGAAGCGGCAGTCAGCAATATCTGGGCGATCGGCGGCTTTTTCCCGCACGGCGTGGGCGGCCTGGTGATGGCGATGGCGATCATTATGTTCTCTTTCGGTGGCCTGGAGCTGGTTGGCATCACGGCGGCAGAAGCGGACGACCCGCAGAAAAGCATTCCTCAGGCGACCAATCAGGTCATCTGGCGCATTCTGATTTTCTATGTCGGCTCCATTATCGTGCTGCTTTCGCTCTATCCCTGGACAAAAGTCACCGCCAACAGCAGCCCGTTTGTGATGATTTTTCACGATCTGGGCGAGAGCCTGGCAGCGAACGTGCTGAACCTGGTGTTTTTAACGGCAGCCCTCTCCGTTTACAACAGCTGCGTCTATTCCAATAGCCGGATGCTTTATGGCCTGGCTCGTCAGGGCAACGGCCCCAAAGCGCTGCTGAAGGTTGACCGCCGTGGCGTGCCTTATGTGGCGCTGGCTTTCTCCGCCACCACGACAGCAATTTGCGTGCTGGTGAACTACCTGATGCCGGGCGAGGCGCTGGGCCTGTTTATGGCGCTGGTCGTCTCTGCGCTGGTGATCAACTGGGCGATGATCAGCTACGCTCACCTGAAATTCCGCCAGGCAAAAGACCGCGAAGGCGTGCAAACTCGCTTTAAGGCGCTGCTCTACCCTGTCGGCAACTGGATTTGCCTGCTGTTTATGGTCGGTATTCTGATCGTTATGGCGATGACACCGGGTATGGCTATTTCGGTCTGGCTTATTCCGCCATGGATTATCATTCTGGCTATTGGTTACGCGCTAAAAAATCGTCTGCAAAAAGCCTGATTGATTGGGGCGCTTCGGCGCCCTTTTCGCTGTACCTCTTCATACTCCAGCCCGCCTTAACTTTTCTTACCTTCCTGATGCAGTCTCCACGAATTGCCGTCTTACTCACACTTTTCCGGTTACAGTCGTTTTGTCCATCTCTGTGACCTTTTGCGCCAGCGCAAGGTGCTATTAAGCCAGTGATAATCTTTACTTCATCCTGTAAGAGAGATTATCCATGAAAAGCGCGGCGCTTTCGGTAAAAGAGAAGATTGGCTATGGCATGGGAGACGCAGGCTGCAATATGATTGGCGGCGCAATCATGCTTTTCCTTAACTATTTTTATACGGATGTCTTTGGCCTTGCGCCCGCGCTGGTTGGCGTTCTCCTGCTTTCCGTGCGCGTGCTGGATGCGGTTACCGATCCGATTATGGGGGCGCTGGCCGACAGAACGCAGAGCCGCTGGGGACGTTTTCGCCCCTGGCTGCTGTGGATTTCCCTTCCCTACGTGCTGTTCAGCGTGCTGATGTTTACCACGCCGGACTGGACCTATGACAATAAGGTTATCTACGCGTTCGCCACCTATTTTTTAATGTCGTTAACCTATACCGCTATCAATATTCCCTACTGCTCGCTGGGCGGCGTGATTACCAACGACCCTGGCGAGCGCGTCTCCTGCCAGTCTTACCGTTTTGTGATGGTCGGCATCGCCACGCTGATCCTGTCGCTTTCTCTGTTGCCGATGGCGGAATGGTTTGGCGGTGAAGATAAAGCGCGCGGCTATCAGATGGCGATGAGCGTGCTGGCCTTTATCGGCCTCTGCATGTTCCTGTTTTGCTTTGCTACGGTGCGCGAGCGTATCCACCCTGCCGTGCCGAGCAACAGCGATTTAAAATCCGATTTGCGAGACGTCTGGAAAAACGATCAGTGGGTGCGCATCCTGCTGCTGACC
>DOOK01000309.1:0-151 GCA_003512805.1 Erwinia sp.
CTGCCCCGAAAATCTGGTTCTCAGTCACGATCTGCTTGAAGGATGTTATGCCCGTTCCGGACTGCTGAGCGAGGTCTTACTCTACGAGCAGTATCCGAATAACTATTTGTCCGATGTTGCACGCCGTACGCGCTGGATCCGTGGCGACTGG
>DOOK01000309.1:369-2239 GCA_003512805.1 Erwinia sp.
CTGGATCCGTGGCGACTGGCAACTGCTTAACTGGCTTAAGCTCCGTGTCAGAAAAGCGGATGGCACAAAGGATAAAAATCCGTTGTCCGCGCTGTCGCGGTGGAAGCTATTTGATAATCTGCGCCGCAGCCTGGTCGCACCCTCTCTACTGGTGCTGCTATTCAGTACGCTGCTGTGGGTGCCCAATCCGTGGTACTGGTCAGGTGTACTGACCCTCATCTGGCTGCTGCCTGCCGCGTTATGTATCATACTTGATCTTATCAATAAGCCGCTTCGTCGTACTTTGAGGCAGCAACTGATGCTCGTCACTGCCGGAGCGATGAAACGAGTTTCCCGTGTTGGGCTTAATTTTGTTTTACTGCCCCATGAAGCGGGCTATTCGCTGTACGCAATCACAGTGACGCTCTGGCGCCTTGGTATTAGCCAGCGAAATCTGACCGAGTGGTCCCGTCACACTCCTGATAGCTTCAAGTCCACTTTTTCTGTTTTCCGTTTTTATCGGGCTATGTATCTGAATGTGGCTTGTGGTGTGGCACTTATCTTACTTACCCTGGTTTTTGCACCGAAATGGCTGACCATAGCATTGATCATCGGCCTGTCGTGGTGCATGGCGCCGCTGTTGCTGAGCTGGTTGAGCCGCACGCCGGCGCGTAAGGCTTTCCTGCCCACTCCGGAGCAGAAACAACTTTTGCGTCAGACCAGCCGGGAAATCTGGGCTTTTTTTGAGACATTCGCAACGGCAAATGAAAACTGGCTTCCTCCTGACAATTATCAGGAAATCCCGGAGCCAAAGATTGCACATCGAACCTCTCCTACCAACATCGGACTTTCCCTTCTGGCTAACCTCACGGCCTGGGATTTTGGCTATATCCCTGGCGGGACTGTATTGCAGCGCATCACACAGACGCTGGACTCGCTGGATAAGATGGAGCACTACCGGGGACATTTATATAACTGGTATGACACCCGCACGCTGTCCCCGCTTAGTCCGCGTTATGTTTCCAGTGTCGACAGCGGCAATATGGCGGGGCATTTACTGACACTGCGTGAAGGATTGTCTGCCATGCGCCATCAGCCGGTATTTAATCCTCAGCTCATCGTGGAGGGGCTGAGCGACACTTTAAGTGTTCTGGAGAAATACTGGGGATATAAAGCGCCAGCCAGTCTGCGACTGCTGCGCATAGATTGTTTAAGTGCAGCATCATTACCTGCCGGACAGCTGCTCAGAAAACTAAGAAAAATGCAGTCGCATTGCCACGACCTGACTCAACGCAGTCACCTGGAGAGCACGATTGTTGAGCGGTGGACGGCGCATCTGGTCACTCAACTGAAACAGCTTTGCGATGAATGGTCGACATTGCTTGGGTGGTTACCCACAACATATAATGCACAATCATTGCCTGCGCTAAGTGAGCTGGCTGGCGAGAAAACCATTCATGGAGTGCCTCTTCCGACCGCCTTAATAACCCAGGTCAGATTACGACTGTATATTATCAGCGAACTGGAACAACGGCTGGCTGATCATGCACGAATGGATTTTGCGTTTCTGTACAATACGGCTACCAGTATGCTGAGCGTTGGTTACAACTGCGACACCACCACGCTGGATAAAAGCCACTACGATCTCATGCCCTCTGAAATCCGCCTGACCAGTTTTGTTGCAATAGCGACGAATCAGCTGCCGCTTAAAAGCTGGTATGCACTCGGCCGCCTGTTTACCACCCTGGATCGGGAAACTGCTCTGATGTCATGGAGCGGTTCAATGTTTGAATATCTGATGCCGAATCTGGTGATGCCGTCATGGCACGGCAGTCTGCTGGATACAATGAGCAAATCCGCGGTTATACGGCAGATAGGCTGGGGCAAAGAG
>DOOK01000309.1:2381-3325 GCA_003512805.1 Erwinia sp.
GGGGCAAAGAGCGTGGTGTGCCATGGGGTGTCTCCGAGTCTGGCTATCATGCGTTTGATGTTCAGCACAATTATCAGTATCAGGCATTTGGCGTACCTGGTCTGGGGCTCCGGCGCGGACTCGCCGACGATATGGTTGTTGCCCCTTATGCCACCCTGCTGGCGTTGTTAGTTGCTCCGCAGAAAGCCTGTGAAAATCTGTTCACCCTGGAGAAGAACGGCGCGTGCGGCGAATATGGGTTTTATGAAGCGCTGGACTATACGCCATCGCGGCTGGCATCCGGCCAGCTTTTTTCAGTCGTACAGTCCTGGATGGCGCACCATCAGGGTATGGCTTTCCAGGCGCTGGGGCATCTGCTGTTTGATGCGCCAATGGCCACACGATTTATGTTGAATCCTGCTTTCAGGTCGGCCAGCCTGCTGTTGCAGGAGCGCGTACCCGATGCAGTCGAGCTCTATAGTCCGCGTCGTCATTTTGAGTCCCATGAAGGAAGGGTTAAACCGGTACGCTATGAACCGCGCATTTTCACTCAGGCGGTCACCCCGACCCCGGAAATACAGTTACTTTCCAACGGGCATTACCATCTGATGATAACAACCGGCGGTGGCGGTTACAGCCGCTGGAAAAACATCGCACTCACGCGCTGGCGCAGCGACACCACCCGTGATAACTGGGGAACATTCTGCTATATCCGCGATCCACTGACCGACGAGGTGTGGAGTAATACCTGGCAACCCATGGGTGGCAACGCGGATATCAGCAATGATGAAATCATTTTTACCGATGCGGGCGCTGAATTCACACGCGTGCTCGGATCGGTTAGCGTTAAAACTCAGGTTGTCATTTCCCCGGAAGATGACATCGAGCTACGTCGTGTCACTCTGGTGCATCATGGTCGTACACCGCGGACGTTGGAACTGACAACCTATGCCGAAGTGGTGCTG
>DOOK01000309.1:3474-6889 GCA_003512805.1 Erwinia sp.
ACCTATGCCGAAGTGGTGCTGGCACCGGACGCCAGCGATCAGGCTCATCCTGCATTCAGCAACCTGTTTATCCAGACTGAGACAGATCCCGCTCGGGATGCCATTCTGTGCCACCGACGTTCACGCTCACCGGATGAACAAAGTCCGTACCTGTTTCATATGATGGTGGTACATGGCGAAAGTTCCGGGAACACATCGTTTGAAACCGACAGGGCCAAATTTCTTGGCCGTGGAAGACATCCGGCTGATCCCCTGGCGGTCAGCACGGGCGGGCCACTCAGTAATACCTTCGGGGCCGTGCTGGATCCGATACTGTCGATATCTCACGCGATCAGGCTCCAGCCCGGACAGCCTGTCATCATTGATATCGTGTATGGTGTCAGCGAAAACCGTCAGCAAAGCCTCGAATTAATGGAAAAATATCGCGACCATCCTATCGCCAATCGCGTTTTTGAACTGGCCTGGTCTCACAGTCTGGTCGTGTTGCGGCAGATGAATGCCAGTGAAGAGGACGCAACCTTATTTAACCGCCTCGCCAGCGCAGTAATCTATCCCGGTCAGGAATTACGCAGTGACCAACAGGCTATCAGTCGTAACCGGCGTGGTCAGTCCGGCCTGTGGGGCTGGGGTATTTCAGGTGATTTGCCGATTGTTCTGCTTTGTCTCACCAGCGAGGAAAGAATCGCCTCCGTTGCCACACTGATCCAGGCGCATCGATACTGGCGAATGAAAGGGCTGGAGGTGGACCTCGTGATTCTGAATAACAGTGCCGGTGGCTACCAGCAGGTGTTACAGACGCAGATTATGGATTTAATCAATGCGGGTTCAGAAGCCAGCCTGCTGGATAAACCCGGAGGGATTTTTGTCCGTAACGGTGAACATCTCAGCGCTGAGGATAAGCTGTTGCTGATGAGCGTGGCCTGCCTGAGTCTGGATGATCGCGCTGACGGTATTAAAGAACAACTTAACCAGCGTACTGGCGCGACAAAGAAAATCGGCAGGCCTTTTGTGCCGGAGATAACAACAGGTAACAATCACCATACAGACTGGATACCGGATACGGGCCCGTTACGTCATTTCAATGGATACGGCGGATTTTCTCAGGATGGCCGGGAGTATCAGATTCTCTTAAGAGAAAATGAACCGACGCCAGTGCCCTGGTCAAACGTACTGGCAAATGAACATTTTGGCAGCGTAATTTCTGAAGCCGGGCAGAGCTATAGCTGGTTTGAAAATGCCCATGAATACCGCTTAACGCCCTGGGAAAACGATCCAGTGAGTGACCGATGCGGCGAAGCGTTTTATCTGCGGGATGAAGAGAGCGGCGTGTACTGGTCACCCATGACCTTACCCGCGCGCGGGCAAGGCGACTATCTCACCCGCCATGGTTTTGGTTATAGCGTCTTCGCGCACCGTGAAAGCGGGGTAGACAGTGAACTGACGATATTGGTAGCCGAACAGGCGCCGGTTAAGCTTGCCATCCTGAAGCTCAGCAACCATTCGGGCCGCACGCGTAAATTAGCGGTCACTGGCTACGTGGAGTGGACACTCGGGGCAACGCGTGCACACTCTGCCGCGCATATCATTACGCATTCGCACCCCCTGCCTTGCGGTAGTGCAGTAATGGCAAATAACTTTTATGGTTCTGACGGCAGTGAACGCACCGCTTTTTTCGCCGTAAATGATCCTCTGAGTACGGTAACCGGTAACCGTCGTGAGTTTGTGGGGCGCAATGGCTCACTACACGCGCCGGCCGCCATGAAAATGCGCAGACTCTCGGGCCAGACAGGGGCCGGATTTGATCCCTGTGCCGCGCTACAGTCGACAGCGACCATTATCGATGGTGATCAGAAAACCTTTGTTTTTGTCCTCGGCGTGGCAGGCAACCTTGTGCAGGCTCAGGAGACGCTTGCCCATTTTCTGAATGAGGATAACGCACGCCAGTCGCTGGACCAGGTTCATCATTTCTGGCACAAAATTCTTGATAAAGTTGTGGTTCAGACACCCGATAGCAGCGTTGACTTGCTGGTGAACGGCTGGTTGCTCTACCAGACAATAGCCTGCCGCATTATGGCGCGCAGCGGATATTACCAGTCCGGCGGTGCATTTGGTTTCCGTGACCAGCTGCAGGATACGCTGGCGCTAAGCCACGTTGCACCGGAGCGATTGCGCAGCCAGATCGTGCTCTGTGCCTCACGGCAGTTTACAGAAGGGGATGTTCAGCACTGGTGGCATCCTCCGCACGGCAATGGTGTGCGCACCCGCTGTTCAGATGACTACCTGTGGCTCCCGCTCGCGGTTTGTCACTATGTAGATATAACGGGTGATATCAGCGTGCTGGAACAGCACATTCCCTATCTCGAAGGCCGTCCGCTCAAGCCCGGCGAAGAATCTGTTTACGATACTCCGGTTATAAGCCACATCGAAGAGACGTTGTGGCAGCACTGCGTAAAAGCCGTTGAACGGGGATTGCTCTTTGGCCAGCATGGTCTGCCGCTTATGGGGGCTGGCGACTGGAATGATGGTATGAATCTGGTTGGAATCGAAGGCAAAGGCGAAAGCGTCTGGCTCGGCTTTTTTCTCTACGATATTTTACAGCGCTTTGCGGCGCTGGCTGAACAGCGACAGGACGCGGACGTGGCGGCATTATGCCATTCAGAAGCGCTGCGCTTGCAAAAAAACCTCGAATCTTCGGCCTGGGATGGTGAGTGGTACCTGCGCGGCTATTTTGACGATGGTGCGCCGCTGGGATCACGAGGGTCACAGGAGTGCTGTATTGATGCAATTGCCCAAAGCTGGTCCGTCTTGTCCGGTGCAGCTGATCCTGCACGTAGTGCTCAGGCAATGCGGTCGATGGACAGTTATCTGGTAGATAAAGATGCGGGCCTAATCAAACTGTTAACACCCCCGTTTGATGGCCACGGGCCTGACCCGGGTTACATAAAGGGTTATCTGCCGGGCGTAAGGGAGAACGGGGGGCAGTACACGCATGGTGCAATCTGGGCTGTCATGGCGTTTGCACGTATGGGGGATAAAGCTCGAGCCTGGCGACTTTGGTCCATGATCAACCCAATAAACCACACGCTACAGCCTGATGGCATTAACACGTACAAGGCTGAACCTTATGTCATGAGTGCGGATGTGTACAGCGTCCCCCCCCATACCGGGCGGGCTGGGTGGAGCTGGTACACCGGTTCCGCGGGCTGGGCCTATCGTCTGGTAACTGAAGAGTTGCTCGGAATAAAACGTCACGGCGATACGCTTATCATCCATGCGCTGTTACCCGATGAATGGCCTTCGTTTAGCATGACCTATCAACACGGGCAGAGTCAGTATCGCATCACTGTTTCCCGTGGCGAAAATGAGTATCAGGTGACACTGGATGGCATCCAGTTGCCTGACGACAATATTCTTT
>DOOK01000309.1:7038-7711 GCA_003512805.1 Erwinia sp.
TAAGAAGAAGAGACGGTGCCATAAAGCAGCAACAATGCGTATGCAAGACACAATACAACTTTAGTTGGTGACTGCAGGCAAAAGCAGAAGTTGCTACCCCTCTAATGGCAAGAAAAAAAATACCTGCCTTCCGAGGAGGAGGGCAGGTACAAAACGCGGAGGTAGCGTATTGTGCTGTTATATAGTTTTCGATGTTGTGAGGAAGACGCCTAGCAATCCCGTCAGACATCCTCCTGTCACTGAGCGGTAGGAGCGCTCACCTATGGCACAACACTATCTATATTAGTTACTTAAGAGTGAGCTTCAAGCGTAAGCGGTAACTTAATATAAAACCGACAGGTAAAAAACCGGCGAGGGGGCAGACATGTACTACGCCTATCTCGGCAAACTTCGTGATGGGTAATTTGAAATTAGTCAGTTGTGAGGCTTTGACAAAAAAATGTACGGGTTGCGTTTATCATCTTCACGTAATTTCAGATTGTGCTGCCATCAACTCCACAGGGCCCATATATTTACTATCACAATTGCAAACATATAGTGGTCAAAAGTAAAAAGGCCATATTGCGGCCAATGGGATTACTCATACCTGAATTGATTTATTTACCATGCATAAACGACAGTTTTACACACTGGTTTACTGCGCTTTACCACGCCGACTGACTAAGCCAATAAT
>DOOK01000098.1 GCA_003512805.1 Erwinia sp.
TCGAAGGACGGCACGCCGGACAACGCCAACGCGCTGCGCTTTGAGGACAAGGCGGGCGAGGAGCAGGTGTGGATCCAGGCGCAGAAGAATATGGATACCAACATCAAAAACGATGAAACCCGGGCTGTGGGGGGCTACTCGAGTTTAAAGGTTGAGAGAGACTACAGCACGAAAATTTTTGGCTCCTGCTTTAATACCACGCAGTGCGAACACTATGAGTTGGTTGGGTGGGATTATACGGTCAGATCGGACGGAAGGATGCAGCTGGCTTCCAGCAAAAGTATCAGCCTGGTCAGCGGCGACAGCATGCTGACCCTTGACGCCAACGGCACCGTTTCCATCCAGTGTAAAAATTTTCAGATCAACGCCTCAGAACAGGGACAAATCAACACGGGCGGCACGCTCGATCTGAATATGACACAACCCGCAAAAGCGCCATCGCCTTCGCCAACGCCAAAAGATATCTCCAGCGAATTAGAGAAAGAATTAAACGATAAAGGGAGCGAAGCATGAGCCAGCAAAAGGAATATTGGCTAACGGAAGGCAAGCTGCATTTGCCGGAAATTTGTCAGGAACAAAGTATTACTATTCTCACACTGCCGAAAGCGCAGGCCACGCTGGTCGTCACCCGCGCATGGGATGTGCAGGAAGGCGAAGAAGCGCGCTATCTGCAACAGCAGTTGGCAAAAGTGAAGCGGGATATGAAAAAGTTTGCCGCAGAAGAGCAGCAGGAAACGCTTTTTGGCAATTTACCCGCGCAGGAAGTCGCCATGCGATTTGAAAACCAGGGTGTGCTGGTGGTGCAAAAACTGCTGGTTGTCAGAACCGACACGCATCTGATGACGCTGACCTTCAGTCGGGCAGGATCCTTCGATCCGGCTTCTCTGACCGTCTGGCAGGCGATCAAAGAAGGATTTATTCCTGCCGCAGGATCGGAGGGCTGAATGATGTCCGAACCGATCGCGGCCCGCTTAGACGATCCCTTAGTTCACAGTTCTGCTCTGGCCGATCTTGTCAGCGGACTGGTGGAAGGCGCTATTTACACCGGCATTATAGTCGGTGCCGGCATGCTGTTTGCTATCAACCCGGTAGCCGGCATTGCGGTTGGCGCGGCAGCCATGCTGGGTGCCATGGCGTCTGGCTATCCTGAAAAACTGGGCAACAAAGCCAGCGACGCCGTTGACGGCCTGCTGGATACGCTGGGGATGCGAGGGCCGCCGGATGCGGTCATTTCCAGCGGCTCTGATAATGTAAAAATCATGGGCAAACCGGCCGCCCGTGCTGCAGGTACCGTCAGCCGGGCCTGGCTGGCTTCGCCTTCCGCTGGCAGCGAAGAAGCGCCGGGGCTGAAAGATATTGCCATGGCGGTGGCAGGCGGCATCGCTTCCACTGTCCGTCATCCGGGCGATGCGGTAAGCGCCGCGCTGGATAAAGTCAGCCATCTCAGCGCCGCATCGGTGGGCAGCTGGTTCGGTCATCTCTGGGACGATCTGGTGCAGCCGACCGTTGCCAGCGCCAGCCCCTACGCTACGCCAGCGAACAAAGACACCGTCGCCTGTACCAAAGGGCACCTGGCCGAGAACGCCAATTTCCTGGCGGAAGGGTCAAAAAAGGTCATGATCAATGGCCATCCTGCGGTGCGCAACGGGCATCGCAGCACCTGTGAAGCCACTGTTCAGGTCAGCGATAACCCGCGCGTACGCATCGGCGGGGACAGCGTGGTGGTGCGCGATATCCGTAGCGGCAAAAACATGCTGGCCTATTTTGTCGGCGGCCTGCTGAGCGGCGGTATTGGGGCAGAGGGCGCTAAACTGCTGGAACAGCTTTTTACCCGCATCGCCGTGCGGCGGGCGCTGCGCCAAATCACCTGTACGATCGTTTCTGAAGCCGGAGGAACGGTTGCCGCAGGCGCCATCTCCTCCGCGGCGATGCAGAGTTTTCACCCGGTTAACTATGCTACCGGGGCCAAGATCCTGGCCGGTCAGGACGATCTGGATTTTGTGCTGGAAGATCGTATCCCGCTTTACTGGCAGCGCATCTATCACAGCCGCAATCTGACGACCGGCCTGCTGGGCACGGGCTGGATGCTGCCGTTTGAAACGCGCCTGCTCCGCTTTCGTCATCCGGATGGGACTTTCCAGTTTGCCTGGCGCGACATAACGGGTCAGGAGCTGGGGCTGGGCGAGATTGCGCCAGGCGACGTGGTGCGTTTTGATGAAGAGGGTTTTACGCTGTTCTGCTCGCTGCAGGGCGTTATCGTCATGCAGACCGCGCAGGGCGAGTTTCATCTTTATGAGCCGGATCCGCAGCGCGAAGGCGAGTGGCGTATTGGCCGTATCTACGATCGTCACGAAAACTGCCAGCACTTCAGCTGGAACGAAGCCGGACAGCTGACCGCCATCGCTGGCGATAATGAAGCGCTGGACGTGCGGCTGAGCTATGAACCGCAACACGGCCGGCTGGCGGCGCTGCATCAGATGGTCGCCGGGGAATTACGTCCTCTGGTGCACTACCGCTATAACCCGCAGGGCCAGCTGATTGCGGTTCAGGATGCCGACGGTGTTGAAACCCGCCGCTTCAGCTGGGATCGCGCCAGCGATCTGATGGCGTCGCACAGCTATGCCACCGGCCTGACCGTGGCCTACCAGTGGCAGCCGGCCCGCGATCCGCGCTACTGGCGCGTATATGAATATCAGGTCCTGGACGACCAGCAGCATTGCCTGGAGCGCTGGCTGATCGATGCTGATGAAGAAGACCGCAGCGCCACGGTGACCTGTTTTTCCGGCGGCACCACGCAGCATCGCTGGGACGAGCTTTGCCGTATTACCGACTATATCGACAGCTATGGCGCGCACTGGCGATACCGCTGGGCGGAGCAGGGCGACCTGCTGATGGCAACCCTTGCGCCGGGCGATCGGGTCTGGGCCTATGACTACGATGAGCGCGCCAATCTGTCGATGGTGCGCGATCCGCTGGGTCAGACCACCACCACCCTCTGGCATCCATCCTATGCGTTTCCGTTAAAAGAGGTGCAGCCCGACGGTGCGGTGTGGCAATACGAGTACAACGACGCCGGAGATGTTATTGCGGTAACCGATCCGCTGGGCGGCACCAGCCGTTTTACCTGGAACGAGCAGGGCGATTTAATCACGCGCACCGACGCGCTGGACAACACGCATCGCTTCTGGTGGAACGAGCGCGGGCAGCTCCGTCGCGACGAGGACTGCTCCGGCAACCAGAGCCATCGTCTGTATGATGACGCAGGAAGGTTGCTGAGCAGCACGGACGCGGAAGGCAACACCACGCGTTATCGCTGGAGCGCGGCGGGTCGGCTGCAGTGCCTGACGCGGCCTGACGGACGTGAAACGGAATATGAATACGATCGCGCCGGCATGCTGGTGGGCGAGAATGTCGACGGCTTTTCAGAACGGCACGTGGCCCTTAACGTGCGCGGGCAGATTGTCAGCCAGACCGATCCGGCAGGGCACATTACCCGCTATCAGTACGATCGCTTTGGACGGATGACGGCGTTAATCAATCCAAACGGCGATCGCTGGCAGTTTGAGTATGACAACAGCCAGCGCCTGCTGGCGCAGACTGACTACGCGGGCCGTCGCAAAAGCTATGGCTATGATGAACGGGGCCAGGTTACGGAAGTCGTACAGCATCCGTTGTCTGTTGAAGGCGAAAACCTGCCGCCTCACC
>DOOK01000444.1:0-855 GCA_003512805.1 Erwinia sp.
CAATACCAGATCCTGATAGAAATAGCTGCGTTCTTCCGGCATGCGCTGCTTACCTACCAGCATGGTGGTACGTGCGGTGCGATACGAGCGGGCAATGCTGCCCGGCCCGGTAAAGAAGTTGCCCAGCGCAATACGCATCCGCAGATGCCCGTTTTCTTTCATTCTGGACTGCAAAAGCGCCACGCGTTTACGGTGATCTTCCGCATCAAAACGTCCGTGCGAGTTAAAAGCCGGTTTCAACACCACCATCTCGGTCAGCGAAACGATGGCGATCAGGTTGTCCCGCTCCGGCGTGGTCAGCAGCGTCTGAAGCTGTTGCAGTTCAGACATAGCGCTGTCTACACCAAGCTGGCCGCTGTCAACCTCTACCACCGCCACCACGCGCGGCTGGTTCAGATCGATGCGTAAACGCTGTGCCCATTCCGTCAGCGCTGGAGAAAGCGTGTCGCTGCGGATCAGATTTAATACCAGTTCTTCACGCAGGCGGCTGTCCTGCGCCAGCATATGCAGCAGTCGCGCCTGCTCCAGCATCATTTCAGCCGTCATGCAAACCAGCTCGCCATAGTGCCGCAAGAATTCTGGTTCGCCGGTCAGGCCGATGACGCCGACAATCTCACCGTCGATGCGCATAGGCAGATTGATGCCGGGCCGAACACCGTGCAGATGCCTGGCTACTGCCTCATCAATATCCACGATCCGCGCCTGAGAAAGCGCCAACAGCGCGCCTTCGTGCATTTCTCCAATACGTTCCCGATCGCCGCTGCCGATGATGCGGCCACGCGCGTCCATCACATTGACATTGCTGTCAATTATTTTCATGGTGCGCGCAACAATTTCCTGCGCCAGGCGGGCATC
>DOOK01000444.1:1161-5268 GCA_003512805.1 Erwinia sp.
ATCATGCAAATGCACCAGGCGTGATCCAGAGTGTAAAAATAAACGAAGGGATGGAAAGGCATTGTTAACCAGAGGTTGATCTTGCAGGCCAGCATCCGCAGGCTGGAATGGCGATATCATGCAAATGCACCAGGCGTGATCCAGCGTGTAAAAATAAGCGAAGGGATGGAACCGGAGGCTGATCTTACAGGCTGGCATCCGCAGGCTGGAATGGCGGCATCATGCAAATGCACCAGGCGTGATCCAGCGTGTAAAAATAAGCGAAGGGATGGAGAGGCGTTGTTAACCGGAGGCTGATCTTACAGGCTGGCATCCGCAGGCTGGCATGGCGACATCATGGAAATGCACCAGGCGTGATCCAGAGTGTGAAATAAGCGAAGGGATGGAAAGGCATTGTTAACAGGATGCTGGCCCCGCAGGCCAGCATCCGCAGGAAGGTTACTGCATTAACAGGTAGATAGAGGTATCGCCGCGCAGAATATTCAGCGCCAGCACGGAAGGTTTAGCGTCGAGGATTTTGCGCAGCTCGCCCAGGTTAGCGACCGCCTGCTGGTTAACGCCCAAAATCACATCGTCTTTCTTCAGGCCAATACGTGCTGCGGCCGATCCCGCTTTAACGTTATCGACCTTCACGCCCTTCACGTCTTTTGTATCGTAATTGCTGAGATCGGCCCCTTCAATACCGACATAGATGTTGCCGGAATCGACTTTCGCCTGTGAGCTTTGCTGCAGCTCAATGTTCACTGTCATCGGTTTGCCATCCCGGATCAGACCCAGCGCCATTTTCGTGCCGACCGGCAGCGATCCGACCTGCGCGCGCAGCGCCGCAAAGCTGGAGATCTGCTTGCCGTTGATAGAGACCACCACATCGCCCGCTTTCACGCCCGCCTTCGCCGCGGAGGATTTCGGCAATACCTGACTGACGAACGCGCCGCGCTGCGCATCGACCTTCATCGCTTTTGCCAGTTCGGAGTTCAGCTCGGTGCCCATAATCCCCAGCTCGCCGCGTTTTACCTGGCCATACTCCACCATTTGCGCCGTCAGGTTTTTCACCATATCACTTGGGATAGCAAAACCAATGCCGATATTGCCGCCGTCCGGTGCCAGAATGGCGGTATTAATGCCGATCAGCTCACCGTTCAGGTTTACCAGCGCACCGCCGGAGTTGCCCCGGTTGATAGCCGCATCCGTCTGAATAAAGTTTTCATAGTTTTCCACGTTCAGGCCGCTGCGGCCCAGCGCGGAAACGATGCCGGAAGTGACCGTTTCGCCCAGCCCGTAGGGGTTACCAATCGCCACGGTATAGTCACCGACGCGAAGGTTATCGGAATCAGCAATTTTAATCGCCGTCAGATCCTTAGCATCTTTAAGCTGGATTAAGGCGATATCGGAACGCGGATCTTTGCCGATGACCTTAGCGTCATACTTGCGCCCGTCGCTCAGCTGTACCTGAATTTTGGTTGCGTTATCGACTACGTGATTATTGGTCACAACATAGCCTTTCTCTGCATTGATCACCACGCCAGAGCCCAGCGCGCGGAATTTCTCCTGCTGGGTATCGGGGTCACTCTGCGGGCCGCCACCCTGGCACATTGGCGAGCCCTGGAAAGGCGAGCCGTCCTGGCAGAAAGGCGAATTGCCACCAAAGAACTGCTGGAACTGCTGAGGTAAACGCGGCGTACGTACCGTTGTGCTTCCTTCAACGTTGATACTGACTACTGAAGGCATCACTTTTTCTAGCATGGGTGCCAGGCTTGGCAGCTGCTGGCTGGAAGAAGAAGCCGTTTCTGCGGCCGTAGCGGTCAGCGGACCCATTGCCATTCCCAGGCTCAGGGCCAGCGCGCTGGCTAAAAGTGTTTTTTTCATGCGTCTGATTCTCTTCTGTTCTGATAGGCGAAACGTGCAGCGGACGTGCTGGTAAGAGTTATTTTTTAACGCTAAGTTCATGTATAAGTTTCAGCGAAAAGTAAAAAAATATTCTCTGCCTTTACAAATCCGCCAGGAAAACGTTTATTCCACTGCCATCAAACGACGATATTCGTCCCAGGCATAAAGATCGGTCATGCCGCTGACATAATCCTGCAGCAGACGCGCCCGATAATAACGCTCCCAGAGCAGACGTTCAAATCGCTGTTCGATCTTCAGGTTTTTCATATGTACCGAATAAGCCTTGCGGTGCTTGCCGGATAATTTATGAAACAGCCGTGTTTCGATGGGGTAGTCTTTATGAAAATCTTCATTTATCAGGACGTTAAAATCCTGATAAGAAAGTTGTAATAATGGCTTATAAATATCCAGCAACCCTTTTATAACCCGATAACCCTGCAGCTCCAGCTGTTCAACTTCCGGATGATTGAATACATGCTTTCTGGCCACTTTTTTAAATACATTCAGCAACTGGTTTTCATCGCCATCATCTTCCAGCAGCGAATGATTAAAACTTCCCTGCCAGATCGGCCCGATATTATCGACGAAACGTTTAACGGCATGCTCAACCAGCGCAGACTGCACTTTAACGCGCAGCTTCATAAAAAAAGTATCACTCCGACTGCGATAACGCGTTTTACTTTGCGCCTCTGTGTAAGCAAAGCCGACGATCTTTACAAAAAGATCGTCCGACGTCACCTTTTTGTCTTTTCGTAACAGTGCCCATTCATCCTGTAAAAACTGATAAAGCTGCTCGACGCTGAAAATGGCTTTCTCTACGGCGTCGTCCAGATCGGCAATACAATAAGAGATATCATCGGCGGCTTCCATAATATAGGTCAGCGGAAAACGATGATATTGCTGGGTGTTGGTCGCCTTAAGCAGATCGGCGACATACTTCTCTTCGGAAAGATAATAGCCCGGCTTTTTCATAAGCGTACTAAATTGTGCCGGTTTTTCGCCCTGAAACCAGGCCGGTGCCGTATATTTTAAAATACAGGCAACCTGTACATAAGAAAGATTAAGCTGAAGCAGCGTGTGCACCAAACGAATAGCCTGGGCATTGCCTTCAAAGTGGCATAGATCCTGACGAAGGCGGGCATTCATGGCGAGGAATTTTTCATTTTGCTCGCTGTCATTAACGCCTGCTGCCTGCGGCTCGGTCAGCAGCCCGGGCAGATTCACGCGGAACCAGTCATTGATGGCGGCCTCACCAAAATGCCCGAAGGGCGGATTGCCGACGTCATGCAGCAGGCAGGCCATCTCCACCAGGCTTTCAACGGCGCCGGTTAAATCGGCCAGACCGTACTTTTCCAGCCCGCCAGGCTGCTTGCGTAATGCCTGAAGCACCTCTTTGACGATATAACGGCCGGTCTGTTGAACCTCCAGAGAATGCGTCAACCGCGAGCGCACGGCGGCATTTCGTTCCAAAGGAAAGACCTGCGTTTTTTGCTGTAGCCGTCGAATAGCCGCCGAATTAATAATACGCCCGCGATCGCTTTCAAAATGGCGGGTAATATAATATTCGCCTTCTGGCTTTTCGCGGTTATTAAAGGGCCGCTCAAAACTGAATTTCGTCCTGAAATCTATCGCTGTCATACTGGCCGCCATGGTGAGTGAAACTCGCTATTCATGATAAACTATGCCCTGTATTTAACAACCTCCACAACAATAGCGAGTATTCCTATGAAAGCAGGCATTATTGGTGCGATGGAGCAGGAAGTTACCCTGCTGCGTGACAAAATTGAAAACCGTCAGACCCTCTCGCTGGCCGGCTGCGAGATCTATACCGGCACCCTGAACGGCGTCGAGGTTGCCCTGCTGAAATCGGGTATCGGTAAAGTTTCTGCAGCCATGGGCACTACGCTCCTGCTGGAACTGTGCAAACCAGACTTTGTGATCAATACCGGTTCCGCTGGCGGCCTGGCGTCCACGCTAAAGGTCGGCGATATCGTGGTATCCGACGAGGTGCGCTATCACGATGCCGACGTCACCGCTTTCGGCTATGAGCCAGGCCAGATGGCAGGCTGTCCGGCCGCTTTCGCCGCCGACGATAAACTGATTGTCGCAGCGGAAAGCTGCATTGCCAAGCTTGGCCTGAATGCCGTACGCGGCCTGGTCGTCAGCGGTGATGCTTTTATCAACGGCGCTGAACCTCTGGCTCGCATCCGTGCGACCTTC
>DOOK01000443.1:0-2301 GCA_003512805.1 Erwinia sp.
CCAAAGGCGAATACTTCGGGCCTTTTCCGAACGGCTACGCGGTGCGGGAAACGTTGTCTCTGCTGCAAAAAATATTCCCGGTACGGCAGTGTGAGAACAGCGTATACCGCAACCGATCCCGCCCCTGCCTGCAATACCAGATTGGACGCTGCCTTGGACCGTGTGTGGCGGGGCTGGTTAGCGAAGAAGAGTATGCGCAGCAAACTGACTACGTTCGGCTGTTCTTGTCCGGCAAAGACGATCAGGTGCTGAAACAGCTGATTGGCCGGATGGAAGAAGCCAGCCAGTCGCTTAAGTTCGAGGAAGCGGGGCGGCTGCGCGATCAGATCCAGGCGGTAAGGCGCGTAACCGAGCGGCAGTTCGTTTCTAATAACGGCGACGATTTGGATGTTATAGGCGTCGCTTTCGATAACGGCATGGCCTGTCTGCACGTGCTGTTTATCCGCCAGGGAAAAGTGCTTGGCAGCCGCAGCTATTTTCCAAAAGTCCCGGGCGGCACCGATATTGCCGAAGTGGTTCAGACCTTTGTTGGGCAGTTCTATCTGCAGGGAAGTCAGGCGCGTACGTTGCCTGCTGATATCCTGCTGGATTTCGCGCTGCCGGAAAAAGATCTGTTAGCGGCGTCGCTGAGCGACATGGCCGGCAGAAAAGTCTCTATACAGAGCAACCCGCGCGGCGATCGCGCCCGGTATCTCAAGCTGGCCAGGACGAATGCCAGCACGGCGCTGGTCAGCCGTCTGTCGCAGCAGTCTACTATTCACCAGCGCTTACAGGCGCTAAGCGAAGTGCTCGATCTGCCCGCAATCAAACGCATGGAATGTTTTGATATCAGCCATACGATGGGCGAGCAAACGGTGGCTTCCTGCGTGGTTTTCGACAGCAATGGGCCACTGCGTTCCGAATATCGTCGCTATAACATTAGCGGAATTACTCCTGGCGATGATTACGCGGCCATGAACCAGGTGCTTCGCCGTCGCTACGGTAAAGAGCTGGAAGAAAGCAAAATTCCTGACCTGATCCTGATCGATGGCGGTAAAGGCCAGCTGGCGCAGGCCAAATCCGTCTTTGCAGAACTGGAGGTGGGCTGGGATAAAAATCGGCCGATTCTGCTGGGTGTAGCGAAGGGCAGCGATCGTAAAGCCGGGTTAGAAACGCTGTTCTTCGAGCCGGAAGGGGAGGGGTTTTCCCTGCCGCCTGACTCGCCAGCGCTGCATGTCATACAGCATATTCGTGACGACTCTCACAATCATGCAATTACCGGACATCGCAATAAGCGGGCAAAAGTTAAAAATACCAGCGCGCTGGAAAGCATTGAAGGGATAGGGCCTAAACGTCGTCAAATGCTGCTTAAGTACATGGGAGGCCTGCAGCCGCTGATGAACGCCTCAGTCGAAGAGATAGCTCAGGTGCCCGGCATTTCGCAGGCACTGGCGGAGAAAATCTTTTATTCGCTGAAACACTAAGCATTGCGTTGGCTAAGGCATTGTAGGAACATAGGGACAAATTCTACTCTGCCCAGACAGTTAGCGTACCTATGCATTTTAATATTCCGACCTTACTTACTTTGCTTCGTGTCGTGTTAATCCCTTTCTTCGTACTGGCTTTTTATTTGCCGTTTGAATGGGCGCCGCTGGTTTGTGCACTGATATTTATCGTGGCGGCGATCACCGACTGGTTCGACGGCTGGCTGGCGCGTCGCTGGAAACAAACCACCCGCTTTGGCGCGTTTCTGGATCCGGTTGCCGACAAAGTAATGGTGGCTATTGCACTGGTTCTGGTGGCCGGGCATTTCCATGCATGGTGGATTACGCTACCGGCGGCGACGATGATTGCACGCGAAATCATCATTTCCGCGTTGCGCGAATGGATGGCTGAAATTGGCAAGCGCAGCAGCGTGGCCGTTTCGTGGATTGGTAAAGTGAAAACCACCGCGCAGATGCTGGCGCTGTTCGCGCTGCTGTGGCGGCCGGATCGTCTGGTAGAAGGCATCGGCGTAGCGGCGCTCTACGTCGCCGCCGTCCTGACTTTCTGGTCGATGTATCAGTATTTGAGCGCGGCGCGCGGCGATCTGTTCGAACGGTGATCAATGCGATTTAAAAAACAGCAAACGAGAAAAAAGTGCGGATATTTGTGTTGACTCATTTCTTCCAGTCAGTAGAATGCAACGCATCGAAAGGCAGCTGAGTCGCCAGAAGATAAAGTAAATCAGCAGGTTCTGTTAAGAACGCTGAAAAATGCGGGAATAGCTCAGTTGGTAGAGCACGACCTTGCCAAGGTCGGGGTCGCGAGTTCGAGTCTCGT
>DOOK01000443.1:2496-2801 GCA_003512805.1 Erwinia sp.
CTCGTTTCCCGCTCCAGATTTAGCGGTCAGCCCAGCGCTGGCAGCAAAGCAGAATAAAGGCGCGTTGGCAGAGTGGCCATGCTGCGGATTGCAAATCCGCCTACCTCGGTTCGACTCCGGGACGCGCCTCCACTTTACACCCATGCCCGGGTGGTGAAATCGGTAGACACAAGGGATTTAAAATCCCTCGGCTTATGGCTGTGCGGGTTCAAGTCCCGCCCCGGGCACCATCTTCGACTACCGATTAAAACAAATAAAAAAAGCACCTTGTGCAATGTCGTAAGCCGCCGAAAGGCGGTTTTTTT
>DOOK01000103.1:0-2752 GCA_003512805.1 Erwinia sp.
CGCCGGCAGCGCTTCGTGGTGACGGCCCATAATCGCCCCCTCCAGCGCGAAAAGCACGTTGATGCCTAAGTTATTGTTGCTGGCATACAGCTTGAGCCAGCAACGTCTCGCGCCTTGTTCTTTGAGCATAGCGAGAGTGCTGACGCCAATCTGGCGTAGCAGCGTCTCTATGCGGACAGTCAAATTGGGCAAATCTTTCAGGCGCGGATTTTGCTGCTTTGTGGTTCGCTGCTGGCGTGCACCCTGTAGGCAGAGCCGGGAGAGGGCCACCAGCTGCCCAGGCTCTTTCCACAGCGGATCGTCCACCCGATAATAGTCCAGCGCGACCGGCAGCCCCCTTTTAGTAAAATGCAAAGGCTGCATTTTTCGTTCCACGATATAGGGCTTTACTTGCTCACAGGCACGCAGATACAGCTCTCCTTCTGCTACCAGAGCAAAAACCACATCTTCTATTGAAAGGCTATAGCCGCCAAACTGGCTGCGGCACTCAATGTCGCCCAGTTCAGCAAGTTGATGCATGGCTTTTTCAATCTGACTTTTTGACTGCTTCATTCTTTTCTCCCTGTCTCCAGAACACCCTCGTCCTTGTGAGGAAGGAAAAATATGCAATCGTAGTAACAGGTTCAATTACTAATTGCCTTTGCAGGCAGTTTCATTGTGATTTTGCGAGACGTTATCAAAATTTAGGGTTGATCTTTGGCCATCTCCCTTATACTGTATATCCATACAGTGACCTGCGAGCAAAGCCGATATGCGTACTCATTCCATGAAATCTCACTCTGTTAACAGCCGTCTTCCTCAGACCCGCTCTTCTTCATCACACAGCGAAGCGACTGGCCTGATCAGCGAACTGATCTACAGCGAGAATCAGCCGGGCATAACGCAAATGCTGCTGCCTCTGCTTCAGCAGTTGGGTACGCAGTCTCGCTGGCAGCTGTGGCTGACCCCACAGCAGAAGCTAAGTCGAAGCTGGCTCACCCGCTCCGGTCTGCCGCTTGATAAAGTTATGCAGGTGCAGGGGCCCGCCATTAATACGCTGGAAGCCATGATTAAAGCGTTACAAACGGGTAATTACAGCGTGGTGCTGGGATGGTTACCTGATGAACTGGCTCCAGAAGATCGTCTTCGTCTGCATGACGCAGCGTTAAGCGGCCAGGCTTTAGGTCTGATTATGCGACCCGATCCGGTCGAAATTGTCGCCTCCAGACCCTTTAATGGGCTAAAAATTCAGTCGAGTTTGTATCATTAAGTAAAAATAAGAGTTTTCTCATCATAAAATTCTTCGCCGGGCAAGGTAACCGCCTGATTATGCTATGCCCCGGCGTGACAATGGTTTAGCACCGTTTTTTACAAAGATCTGTGCCCGCCGCCCCCAACGCAAATGTGTAAATTTGTGTACAAAAGGCCGTTTTTTTTCAGCCTGCCTTCACATCTTACTTGTAAGTTTGCTGGTACGTTGTAGACTTTACGTCGCCAGGGTGCTCAATAATCTCCCTTTTTTGGATGAGTCATAATCGAGCGTCATAACCCGGCGAAGGATTAAATCAAAGAGCTAATGAAAGCTCATTGCCTATTTGGATGATAACGAGGCGCAAAAATGAAAAAGACAGCTATCGCAATTGCAGTGGCACTGGCTGGCTTCGCTACCGTAGCGCAGGCCGCCCCTAAAGATGACACCTGGTACACCGGTGCGAAACTGGGCTGGTCTCAGTACCACGACACAGGTTACTACGGTAACGGTTATGCGAACAACGACGGCCCAACTCACGAAAGCCAGCTGGGTGCCGGTGCCTTCGGTGGTTACCAGGCTAATCAATACCTGGGCTTCGAGCTGGGTTATGACTGGTTAGGTCGTATGCCTAACAAAGGCGACAACGTAAACGGCGCATTCAAAGCACAGGGCGTTCAGCTGGCTGCGAAACTGAGCTACCCAATCTATGACGATCTGGACGTGTACACCCGTCTGGGCGGCATGGTATGGCGCGCTGACTCTACCCAGAACAACAACGGTACTCGCATCAGCGATCACGATACCGGTGTTTCTCCACTGGCAGCAGTTGGTGTTGAATACGCTGTAACCAAAAACTGGGCTACCCGTCTGGACTACCAGTGGGTTAACAACATTGGTGATGCGAACACCGTTGGCACCCGTCCAGATAACGCCATGCTGAGCGTAGGTGTTTCCTACCGTTTCGGCCAGGATGAAGCAGCGCCAGCACCGGCTCCGGCTCCAGCGCCAGCGCCAGTTGTTGAAACCAAGCGTTTCACCCTGAAATCAGACGTACTGTTTACCTTCAACAAGGCAACTCTGAAGCCAGAAGGTCAGCAGGCTCTGGATCAGCTGTACACCCAGCTGAGCTCTCTGGATCCTAAAGACGGCAACGTTGTGGTTCTGGGCTTCACCGACCGTATCGGTTCTGACCAGTACAACCAGAAACTGTCTGAGAAACGTGCACAGTCCGTTGTTGACTATCTCGTGTCTAAAGGCATCCCTTCTAACAAGATCTCTGCACGTGGCATGGGTGAATCTAACCCAGTTACCGGCAACACCTGTGACAGCGTGAAAGGCCGTCCGGCTCTGATCGAATGTCTGGGTCCAGACCGTCGTGTAGAAATCCAGGTTAAAGGCATCAAAGACGTGGTCACTCAGCCTCAGGGCTAAGTCTTCCTCTTTGATAAAAACCCCGCTCAGGCGGGGTTTTTTGTGGGCGCAATTCGCGCTACGGCTTATTTTTCCGTTAGCCGCTTTTGT
>DOOK01000103.1:2831-3586 GCA_003512805.1 Erwinia sp.
TGGGAAGCTAGTCCGGTTTCCCCAGGATGGCCTGCAGATCCTGCCTGAGCGAAGACATCTGGCTGGCGTACTTCTCTTTATGTTCTGCATCTTCTATCAACTGCACAATGGTTTCTGAAAGCGTGCTGTTACGCCGCTGTGCCAGTGCAGCCAGCCGCTGCCAAACCAGATATTCCAGGTCGATTGATTTTTTCCGCGTATGCTGGTGTTCTGCATTAAAATGACGCTTGCGTCGCGCGCGTATACTTTGCTTCATACGGTTTTCCAGCGCCGGATTGATATGACGGCCAATCCAGGTCATCACCTCGCCGGGGCTGTGTTCTATCGCCAGCAGTTCACCAACGGCCGCCTGGGCCGCGCTTCGCTCCAGATAACGCGTGATCGCTTCACCTTCCCGGTGTTTTTTCACCAGGTATGTCCATTTCCATCCGCTTTCAAGGTTTTCCAGTTGCTGGTATTTCATCGGGATCTCATGCTAAACCTGTAACCTATTTAGAATAACAGCTTTTTTAACATAGCCGCACGGAAAACCAGAGCGAACTCGCAAATGCTGCCCGTAAGCGGGCAAAGGCGAACACAGCGATGCTTAACAGGCTGAAATCTTGTATAATGCCGTATTACTCATTTTAAGAAAAAAACGATAACTTTGATCAACAACCAACTTGAATGGCGCGCCCTGCAGCCTGATACCGACAGCGTTCAGTCGCTTTTTTCCGAGCTTCCTGATGATCCCTGGGACTTTTCCGAAGTACAGC
>DOOK01000096.1 GCA_003512805.1 Erwinia sp.
TGGGCCGTCCGACCGAAGGCGAGTACAACGAAGAGTTCTCCCTGCTGCCAGTGGTTAATTACCTGAAAGAGAAACTTTCTTCTCCGGTTCGTCTGGCCAAAGACTACCTGGACGGCGTGGATATTGCCGAAGGTGAGCTGGTCGTACTGGAAAACGTGCGCTTTAACAAAGGCGAGAAAAAAGACGACGAAGCGCTGGCGAAAAAATACGCCGCGCTGTGTGACGTTTACGTGATGGATGCGTTCGGTACCGCGCACCGCGCTCAGGCTTCTACGCATGGCGTAGGTAAATTTGCTCCGGTAGCCTGTGCCGGCCCACTGCTGGCAGAAGAGCTGGACGCGCTGGGCAAAGCCCTGAAAGAACCTGCTCGTCCGATGGTGGCGGTGGTAGGGGGCTCTAAAGTCTCTACCAAGTTCGACGTGCTGAACTCTCTGGTCAAAATCGCCGATACGGTAATTGTTGGCGGCGGCATTGCCAACACCTTCGTGGCTATCGATAACAACGTGGGTAAATCCCTGTACGAGCCAGATTTTGTAGAAGCAGCAAAAAAACTGCGTGATGAATACAAAATTCCGGTGCCTACCGACTCCCGCGTTGGCACGGAATTCTCTGAAACTGCCCCTTCTACCGTGAAGAAAGTCTCTGAAGTGAAGGATGACGAAGAGATCATGGACTTCGGCGACGAAACTGCAGAAGCGATGGCTAAGCTGTTGAAAGAAGCCAAAACTATTCTGTGGAACGGCCCGGTGGGCGTGTTTGAATTCCCGAACTTCCGCAAAGGCACCGAAATCGTGGCGAAAGCCATTGCCGAGAGCGATGCATTCTCTATCGCAGGCGGCGGTGATACGCTGGCTGCCATCGACCTCTTCGGCATTGAAGATAAGATCTCTTATATCTCTACCGGCGGCGGCGCTTTCCTGGAGTTTGTGGAAGGTAAAAAACTGCCCGCGGTAGCGATGCTGGAAGAACGCGCGAAACAGTAACCTCTGAGGCGGAGGGTAGCCTCCGCCACAATGATTTGCCGCCTAAGGCGCAACATCTTTTACTATTGCCGACGAAACAGGACAAAAGACATGTCTAAAATTTTTGATTTCGTAAAACCAGGCGTTGTCACCGGTGACGACGTACAGAAAATCTTCAAGGTCGCAAAAGAGAACAAATTCGCCCTGCCAGCGGTTAACTGCGTCGGCACCGATTCCATCAATGCCGTACTGGAAACTGCCGCTAAGGTTAAAGCGCCGGTTATTATCCAATTCTCTAACGGCGGCGCGGCATTTATTGCCGGTAAAGGCGTGAAGTCTGATAAGCCACAGGCTGCGGCTATTCTGGGCGCTATCTCTGGCGCACACCACGTGCATCAGATGGCGGAACATTACGGCGTGCCGGTTATCCTGCATACTGACCACTGCGCGAAAAAACTGCTGCCGTGGATCGACGGTCTGCTGGACGCAGGCGAAGCTCACTTCGAGAAAACCGGCAAGCCGCTGTTCTCTTCCCATATGATCGACCTTTCTGAAGAGTCGCTGGAAGAAAACATCGAAATCTGCAGCAAGTATCTGGCGCGTATGTCAAAAATCAATATGACGCTGGAAATCGAACTGGGCTGCACCGGCGGTGAAGAAGATGGCGTTGATAACAGCCATATGGATGCTTCTGCCCTGTACACCCAGCCACAAGACGTGGATTACGCTTACGAAAAACTGAACGCTATCAGCCCACGTTTCACCATCGCGGCTTCCTTCGGTAACGTTCATGGCGTGTATAAGCCAGGCAACGTTAAGCTGACCCCAACCATTCTGCGTGACTCCCAGGAATTTGTGACCAAAAAACACAACCTGCCGCACAATGCGCTGGACTTCGTTTTCCACGGCGGTTCCGGTTCTTCTGCTGCAGAAATCGAAGAGTCAATCAGCTACGGCGTGATTAAGATGAACATCGATACCGATACCCAGTGGGCTACCTGGAACGGCATCCTGCAGTACTACAAAAAGAACGAAGGTTATCTGCAGGCGCAGCTGGGCAACCCGGAAGGCGCTGATAAACCAAACAAGAAATATTACGATCCGCGCGTATGGCTGCGCTCTGCTCAGACGTCCATGATTACCCGTCTGGAGCAGGCCTTTAAAGAGCTGAACGCGGTAGACGTTCTGTAATTTTCTGCGGCTGATCTTAAGGCTCCCCCGTGGAGCCTTTTTTATATGTCGTTCCCCAACGCCCGCCAAAGCCATCTTTGTTCTCGCGCTTATCTGCCTTCCTCTTTTAAAAACCCTGCTAAAAAAGCGCCTTCTGGGTAACAAATTATTAATTTGCCTCGTTATTTGGCAGCGGGCAGGATTTTAGTTACGCTTTAAGCTTGGGATGCCAGCGTTGTCTGGCAATCTGCTTACTTCCCGTCGGGGAACAACAACAGGATAAGCAAATGGAAGATTTGAACGTGGTCGACGGTGTAAACCGTGCGGGCAGCTGGCTGGTACATAATCAGGCGCTATTGCTCAGCTATGCGGTAAATATTGTTGCCTCAATTATCATTATTATTATTGGCGTGCTGGTGGCAAAGGTCGTCTCTAACGCGCTGAACAAAGTGCTGAAAGCACGCCATATTGACGCGACCGTCTGTGACTTTCTCGCGGCGATTGCCCGTTACGGCATCATCGCCTTTACGTTAACGGCGGCATTGAACCGCGTAGGCGTGCAGACCGCATCCGTTATTGCTCTGTTAGGTGCCATTGGTCTGGCCGCTGGCCTGGCCGTACAGGGCGCGTTAAGCAACCTGGCAGCGGGCGTGCTGCTGGTTATTTTCCGTCCCTTCCGTACCGGCGATTTTATTGACATCGGGGTGATGGGAACCGTACAGAGCGTACAGATTTTCTCTACGACGCTGAAATCCGCAGATGGCAAAACGGTAGTGGTGCCAAACGGCAAAATCATTGCCAACAATATCATTAACTTCTCGCGCGAGCCGGTGCGCCGTAATGAATTTATCATTGGCGTTTCTTACGATGCCGACGTCGATCAGGTGCTCAGGCTGCTGCGCGAAGTCGTAGAGGCCGACTCTCGCGTCCTGCAGGATATGGGCGTGCAGATTGGGCCGAACGAGCTGGCGGCTTCGTCAGTGAATTATGTGGTTCGTTGCTGGAGCAACGCAGGCGATCTGCAAAACGTGTACTGGGATTTGATGAAAAACTTCAAGCGCACGCTGGATGCCAATAACATTGGAATTCCTTATCCGCAGATGGATGTACACCTGCATCAGCCTGCTGAGGCAAAAACCGACGCCGCGCCGGTAACGGCAAAGCCTGAATAATTTCAGTCGGTTGGGCATAGCCCGAAGGCATCAGCATGAAAAAGACAAGGCGGACTGCGGTTCGCCTTTTTTATTGCCTACTGTCATAAGCTAACTTAATGGGCTATTAGAATCTTCAATTTCCTCTAATAATATGAAGGCTATACACTCGCCGCCAGCTGAAACCGTTTGAGGAGCACATTATGTTTGCCGTTTTCCTGCAGGGCATGGCACTGGGCGCCGCGCTGATCCTGCCGCTGGGGCCGCAGAACGCTTTTGTACTGAATCAGGGGGTGCGTCGGCATTACCATTTAATGACCGCTGCGCTTTGTACGATAAGCGATATTCTGCTGATTTGCGGCGGCGTTTTCGGTGGCAGCGCACTGCTGACGCAATCAACCTTATTGCTGAACATGGTGACATGGGGCGGCGTACTGTTCCTGCTGTGGTACGGCTGGGGGGCGTTGCGTACCGCTTTCAGCGGCGATGTGGCGCTGGCATCATCGCAAGCGATAAAGCAGAGCCGTTGGCGCATAATTGCCACCCTGCTGGCGGTGACCTGGCTGAATCCGCACGTCTACCTTGATACCTTTGTGGTGCTGGGGAGTCTGGGTGGTCAGCTTCCGGCAGAATCGCGTAAATGGTTCGCGTTAGGGTCGGCCAGCGCCTCGCTAATCTGGTTTTTCGGTTTGGCTATGCTGGCAGCCTGGCTGGCACCGCGCCTTAATACGGCCAGAGCGCAGCGCATCATTAATCTGCTGGTCGGGTTGGTCATGTGGCTGATAGCGCTGAAGCTGGCGCTACAGGCGCTGGATATCGGCTAAATACGCCCGAACTCATTTCAGGAATTAAGGTCATAGTCTCGCAGGTATAATCGCACTAAGATGCGAACTGATGGAATAAATTGTGGAAGCCGGTACGCAGTAATCAGGCCGGTTTCCTCTGTTATGACTGAAGTCCCATGGAGGATCTCCTTTGAAATTGACCAAACTGGCGCTGGCCGCACTTATTTTTACCTCACCTTTTGCCGTCGTGGCGGATGAACTGCCTAACGGGCCTCATGTTGTGACGTCCGGACAAGCAAGCGTTGACGCGACGCCCGACATCGCTACGCTGGCCATAGAGGTTGGCGTTTCTTCAAAAGATGCTTCTGAAGCCAAAAAACAGGCCGACAGCCGTGTTGCCCAGTATTTTGATTTTCTTCAGAAAAATGGCATTAATAAGAAAGATATCAATGCGGCCAACCTGAGTACGCAGCCAGAATATGATTATCTGAAGGACGGTAAATCGGAGCTGAAAGGTTACCGCGCGGTACGTCAGGTGCAGGTAACGCTGCGCCAGTTAGATAAGCTGAACGAACTGCTGGACGGGGCGCTCAAATCCGGGCTTAACGAAATCCGTTCTGTTGAGCTGGGCGTTGCCAATCCTGACAGCTATCGTGATAAAGCTCGCCAGGCCGCGATCGAAAACGCGACGCAGCAGGCTGGCGCGCTGGCAAAAGGCTTTAATGCTCAGCTGGGGCCGGTTTACAGCATCCGCTATCACGTGGCCAACTATCAGCCGATGCCGATGGCCAGAATGTTCAAAACCGCTGATGCCGCGCCGATGACCTCGGCCGCGCAAACTTACGAGCAGCAGAGCATTCACTTTGATGATCAGGTGGATGTGGTGTTTGAGCTGCAGCGCAAGCAGTAAGTTCGCTTTCTGAAAGCGGCGTCCGGTAGGGGATACCGGACGCTTTTCCTGCCAGAACTCGCGGGCGAAAATCAGCCCGAATCCGAATCCGAATCCGAATCCGAATCCGAATCCGAATCCGAATCCGAATCCGAATCCGAATCCGGGGCGCTATTCGCTCTGGCGCAGGACACGATGGCCGTGAGCAATCAGCGCGTCGGTGACTTTACGCATCAGGCGGCTTTCCGGCGCAAATCGATGCCAGTACAGCATACGGCGCTGGAACAAGCCTGGCGTCAGGTCGATCAGTTCGCCTTCCGCCAGCTCTCGTTCAATCTGCAGATGCGGGATCATACAGCAGGTGGTGCCCTGGCGCGCCAGCTGCACAAAAGCCTCTGACGAATTCACGATATGGCACGGTACGCTGCCGGGCGACAAATCGAAATTCTGCTGTAAAAACGCCTGGTGCATATCATCAAGATGATCGAACGCCACCGCTGGCGCTTTTAGCAGCGCGGAACGGGTCACGCCATTTGGGAAGTAGCGTGCGGCAAACTCTTTCGAGCCGACAAACAGATAATCCAGCGCGCCGAGCTGGTCTACCAGGCAGCTTGGCAGCGGCTGCGGCTGAATACTTACCGCACCGACCACTTCGCCGCGCCGCAGGCGTTCCTGCGTGCGGGTTTCGTCTTCCACCTGAAGATTCAGACGCACCGGGGAATCGCTCAGCACCGTTTTCAGGGCAGGCAGCAGCCACGTCGCCAGGCTGTCCGCATTCACCGCCAGTGACAGCAGCAATGGCGTGGTGCCACTGTTGTCATCGCCGCCCAGCCACTCTTCTTCCAGCAGCTCGACCTGGTGTAGTAGCGCCAGTAATTTCTGCCCCTGTTCGGTAGGACGAGGCGGTACGGTACGCACCAGCAGTGGCTGCCCAAACATATTTTCCAGCTGCTTGATACGCTGGGAAACGGCTGACTGAGTGATACAAAGCTTTTGCGCTGCGCGTTCAAAACCGCGCTCGCGAATGACCGCATCCAGCGCCTGAAGCGTTCGATAGTCCGGGCGTTTCATTGTTGTTTTAGCTCTCTTTCAGGTGTGGAATCTGCACTATGCCATATTTTTGCCATTTTGCCCTGCGCTTAAACCCGGCGGCACGGTTTTGCGGCCTTGCTTCCAGAGTGACAACAAATGGCGTCACGGAGCGGTTTTTTCAGCGAGGGTTGTTTTATACTGTCGCCACACAGTAGCAGCACGGATTCTAAACTTACCATGACGCAGGATGAACTGAAAAAAGCCGTTGGCTGGGCCGCGTTAAACTATGTTGAGCGTGGCACTATCGTTGGCGTGGGCACCGGATCGACCGCCGCTCACTTTATTGATGCGCTGGGCTCGATCAAAAACGAGATTGAGGGCGCAGTTTCCAGCTCGGAAGCCTCCACGCTCCGGCTGAAAAGCTTAGGCATCCCGGTTTTCGATCTGAACGAGGTCGACTCGCTGTCGGTTTACGTTGATGGCGCTGATGAAATCAACGGCGCAATGCAGATGATTAAAGGCGGCGGCGCGGCGCTGACCCGTGAAAAAATCATTGCCGCGGTGGCGAAGAAATTTGTCTGCATTGCCGACGAATCCAAGCAGGTCGACGTACTGGGCAGGTTTCCGCTACCGGTGGAAGTGATTCCTATGGCCCGTAGCTTTGTAGCGCGCGAGCTGGTCAAGCTGGGTGGCCTGCCGGAATACCGTCAGCATGTGGTCACCGATAACGGTAATGTCATTCTGGACGTGCATAACCTGAAAATTCTGGATGCCGTCACGCTGGAAAAAGCCATCAACGCTCTGCCTGGCGTAGTGACGGTAGGGCTTTTCGCTACCCGTGGCGCGGACGTAGCGCTAATCGGCACGGCGAACGGCGTAAAGACATTGCGTGAGTAAGGCGGTAGCCTGACCGCTCCCGCGGGAAAGGTAGATGCCGCAAATGTTAATGGTGGCGGTCATAAGTCATAGAAAAACGATCTTACCGGCGAGGCTATCGCGCCGGTTAATTTTTAGAAAAAAATACCTTTTCTTTTTCGCATTAAATTTGGTGACTTATGTCACGGAATTTCCCCCGGCTTCGCGATCCTGCTGATGATGCTTCGCGTCCCATGATTATCTGCCAATTTATGCTGATGCGCGCTGTAGCCATACTGGCCTGAAAGCAATCGTTTGTATTGCTGCGAGCGTAAATTTTGATATTTTGACAGAAGGCTGACTTATCACACACCGGGTCAGCCACTTCTGAAGTCTGCTGAATAGGGTCGGGAAATGGCAAAAGTATCACTGGAGAAAGACAAGATTAAGTTCCTGCTGGTCGAAGGCGTACACCAGAGTGCGATTGAAAATCTTCGGGCGTCAGGCTACACCAATATCGAATTTCACAAGGGCGCCCTGGACAGCGAAGCGCTGAAAGAAGCGATCCGCGATGCGCATTTTATTGGCATCCGCTCGCGTACCAACCTGACCGAAGAGATCTTTGCCGCGGCAGAAAAACTCGTGGCGGTTGGCTGTTTCTGTATCGGCACTAACCAGGTCGATTTGCAGGCGGCAGAAAAACGCGGTATCCCGGTATTCAATGCGCCATTCTCCAACACCCGATCCGTAGCAGAACTGGTGATCGGCGAGCTGCTGCTGATGCTGCGCGGCGTACCGGCAGCCAACGCCAAAGCACACCGCGGTATCTGGAACAAGCTG
>DOOK01000125.1 GCA_003512805.1 Erwinia sp.
TCACCGAAATAGTCAGCGCGGTACGGCGGGAGTAGCCGAACAGCAGCACCAGTACCAACGCGGCCAGCGACTTGCCCAGCACGATAATAGCCAGCACGCCTGCAACGGCCAGCGGTTGGTCCAGCAGAACCATCGGGTCGAACAGCATGCCAACGGAAACGAAAAAAAGCACTGCAAAGGCATCGCGTAGCGGCAGCGTATCGTGCGCAGCACGATGGCTCAACTCGGACTCGTTCAGCACCATGCCCGCGAAAAAAGCGCCGAGCGCGAAGGAAACGTCAAAAAATTCCACCGCGCCGAAAGCGATGCCGAGCGCCAGTGCCAGCACGGCCAGGGTAAAAAGCTCTCGGGAGCCGGTCGCGGCGCTGCGGGCAAGGATCCAGGGTACCGCACGTCGACCCACCACCATCATTAACACCATAAAGGCCACGACTTTACCGATGGTGATCAGCAAATCGATCAGCAGCATACTTACGCTGGCGTTGCCTTGTTCAAACATGCCTGCAATAGCCGGGAGCAGCACCAGTGCCAGCACCATCACCAGGTCTTCCACAATCAGCCAGCCGATAGCGATTTGTCCCCGCTTGCTGTCGATAAGCTGTCGCTCTTCCAGTGCGCGCAGCAGCACCACGGTGCTGGCCGTGGAAAGACAAAGGCCGAAGACCAGACCGGTCATCCATGGCCAGCCCAGCACGGAAGAAAGGATCATTCCCAGCAGCGTGGCGACGGCGATTTGCGCCACGGCCCCGGGGATGGCGATTGCTTTAACCGCCATCAGATCCTTCAGCGAAAAATGCAGGCCGACGCCGAACATCAGCAGTACCACGCCCAGCTCTGCCAACTCCGGGGCCAGGTTGGTATCAGCAACAAAACCGGGCGTAAAGGGGCCAGCCAGCACGCCCGCGACCAGGTATCCCACCAGTGGAGAGATGCGCAGTCGGTTCGCCAGCATCCCCAGGAGAAAAGCGAGCACAAGCCCGCCGACAATGGTAGTGATAAGCGGGGTGGTGTGGTGCATGCTTCTCTCCTTGCCAGTGCAAATGTATCCGAATGTAAGCTTAAAGTGTATGGTATACCTGCCTGTCCCGCGTACTCCATCCAGGTAAAGATGTGAAAAAAAGGCATGGTGGCCAAAAAAAGCCGCACCGTTTTATTTTTAACAGTTAAGTGACGGCCGGGCCGGGCGCCTGTTGTCTTTGCGCCACCAGCCACGCAATTATTTCAGAGGAAGCAGGCGACATTCCTGCCGTAATGTTGTACGGAATCCCGATAAACAGGGGGCGCACGCAGCAACCCTACAGATTCACCCGTCATCTTACCGTTACGCCTGCTGTGATAACCTGCCATTCACCCGGTGGCAGACGGCCCCGCTTGCCATTCGTCGCGCCTGGTGTAGATTGCTGAAGACAGCCTTATAAGTGCTGAAACAAGGAGATCCGCTGTGCTTTTATTGAAAAAAAACTCGCTGACGCTGTTGGCTTTAGCTTTACTCAGCGCGCCCATCGCCGCACAGGCCTGGGTTAAAGACCGAGTCTATAAATTCACCGTACTGCATACCAACGATCATCATGGTCGCTTCTGGCAAAACGAACACGATGAATATGGGCTGGCTGCACAAAAAACCATGATGGATCAGATCCGCTACGATGTGCAGGCACACGGCGGCGCGGTACTGATCCTCTCAGGCGGCGATATCAATACCGGCGTACCGGAATCGGATCTGCAGGATGCTGAACCCGATTTTCGCGGCATGAACCTGATTGGTTATGATGCGATGGCCATTGGCAATCACGAGTTTGATAATCCACTCTCCGTGCTGCGCCAACAGCAGAAGTGGGCGAAATTCCCGCTGCTTTCCGCCAATATCTATCAAAAAAGCACGGGCAAGCGCCTCTTCCAGCCCTATGCGCTGTTCAACCGTATGGGTCTGAAAATTGCGGTGATCGGGCTGACGACGGACGATACAGCTAAGATTGGCAACCCGGAAAATTTTACCGACATCGCTCTTCATAAACCGGCCACGGAAGCGAAGGCAGTGGTGGAAACGCTGCGTCAGCNNCCATATGGGCCATTACGACAATGGCAATCACGGCTCCAATGCACCGGGCGATGTGGAAATGGCTCGTGAACTGCCGCCAGGCTATCTGGATATGATTGTCGGCGGCCACTCGCAGGATCCGGTCTGTATGGCAAAGGAAAATGTTAAACAGGCGGACTACGTACCGGGCACGCCGTGCCAGCCGGATCGGCAAAACGGGACCTGGATTGTACAGGCGCATGAATGGGGCAAATATATCGGTCGGGCTGATTTTACCTTCCTGAACGGTAAGCTGACGCTGGAGCATTACGAGCTGGTGCCCATTAATCTGCGTCACAAAGTGACCAATGCTGATGGCAGCGTCAGCTGGGTGAATTACACCCAGGAAATTGCCAAAAATCCCGCAATGATGAAGCTGTTAACGCCTTTCCAGAAAAAAGGCGAGGCGCAGCTTAACGTGAAAATCGGCAGCGTTAATGGCCATCTGGAAGGGGACCGTAGCAAAGTCCGCTTTGTGCAGACCAACCTTGCCCGGCTGATCCTGAGCGCGCAGGCGGAACGAACCGGCGCGGATTTTGCCGTCATGAGCGGGGGAGGCGTACGTGACTCCATTGAGTCTGGCGACATTACCTACAAGGATGTGCTAAAGGTGCAGCCGTTCGGCAACGTGGTGGTTTATAACGA
>DOOK01000124.1 GCA_003512805.1 Erwinia sp.
TGAAGCGGAGCCGGTGCAAACGCCTGCGGGACAGCAGCGCGTCGAACTGCCTGGCGATCTCAACAACGCGCTTTCTAACCAGCAGAATCAGGTAGATGCCGCCAGTTCAGATATGCAGGGCAGCTCGCTGCCGCTGGCACCAGCAACCGTGATGGGCGGCGGCACGACCAGCAAGCCTGTTACCGCGCCGCAAATGCATCAGCCTGCGGCGACGCGTTCGACCACGCATTCGTCTACGCGTCAACCTGCTGCCTCTCAGCCTCAGCAGCAGACCCGGCCCGCTACGCACAAACCTACAGCAGCAAAACCTGCCGTAAAAGAGAGCCACAGCGCGCCAGCAGCCCCAGTTACCGGCGGCAACTATACGCTCCAGTTGAGCAGTGCTTCACGTCCCGATACGCTTAACGCGTGGGCGAAAAAGCAGAATCTGAGCAGCTATCACGTGTATAAAACGACGCGCAACGGGCAGCCATGGTACGTGCTGGTGAGCGGCGCTTACGCGACACCAGCCGATGCAAAACGCGCGGTCGCTTCGCTGCCGTCAGAAGTTCAGGCGAAAAGCCCCTGGGTGAAACCTGTCAGCCAGGTGAAAAAAGAGTCAGCCAATTAGCGGCTTCCGGGCCTGACGATGTTCTCTGCCAGCCCGCGTTATGCGGGCTGGTAATTTAAAGCGCAGATATGCTGTCGGTGTAACCGCAGCCAGAAGAGTAAGTGTAATAAAACGACGGCATGAAAAAAAATCGCGCTTTTTTAAAATGGGCGGGCGGTAAGTTCCCGCTGCTTAACGATATCCAGCGTCACCTGCCAGAAGGGGATTGCCTGATTGAGCCCTTTGTCGGCGCAGGGTCCGTCTTCCTCAATACGCATTTTTCGCGCTACGTGCTGGCGGACATCAATGGCGATTTGATTAACCTTTACAACGTGGTAAAGCATCGCGTGGATGAGTTTGTGGCCGATGCCGGCAAACTGTTCACCAGCGAAAGCAACGACGCCGAGTTCTACTATGCTCGTCGGTTGGAGTTCAACCACTGTAGCGATCCCTATCGCCGCAGCGTGCTGTTCTTGTACCTTAACCGCCACTGCTACAATGGACTGTGCCGCTACAATTTGAGCGGTGAGTTTAACGTCCCTTTTGGCCGCTATCGCAAACCCTATTTTCCTCAGGAGGAGCTTTACTGGTTCTCCGAACGGTCACAAAACGCCACCTTTATCTGCGAATCATACGCTGATACGCTGGGGCGGGTGCAGCCAGGATCGGTAGTTTACTGCGATCCGCCTTATGCGCCGCTAACGGCTACGGCGAATTTCACCGCTTACCACACCAACAGTTTTAGCCTGGCGCAGCAGCAGCACCTGGCCGAGCTGGCGGAAAAACTGGCGCGTGAAAACCGTGTTCCGGTACTGATCTCCAACCATGATACGCCGCTCACCCGCGAGTGGTATCAGGCTGCGCAGCTGCATCAGATTAAAGCCCGTCGCTCGATCAGCCGCAGCGGCAGCGGACGTCTGCAGGTCAACGAACTGCTGGCGCTGTTTAGCAGCGACTGACCCTCAACAGCATTACGTGCCTGTCGCCAGGCGCGCTAAATTGGGAGAAATGGATGAAAAAGTTTTTACTCGCTCCATCAATTCTGTCTGCAGACTTCGCCCGCCTGGGTGAAGACACGGCGAAAGCGCTGGCTGCCGGTGGTGATGTCGTGCATTTCGACGTAATGGATAACCACTACGTGCCTAATCTGACTATGGGGCCGATGGTGCTGAAAGCGCTGCGTGATTACGGTATTACTGCCCCGATCGATGTGCACCTGATGGTAAAACCGGTCGATCGCCTGATCCCCGATTTTGCCAAGGCTGGCGCCAGCTATATTACTTTTCATCCGGAAGCGTCCGAGCACGTTGACCGCACGCTACAGCTGATCAGAGAGCACGGCTGTAAAGCGGGGCTGGTGTTCAATCCTGCCACGTCGCTCAGCTATCTGGATTACGTGATGGACAAAATCGACGTGGTGCTGATTATGTCGGTTAACCCGGGCTTTGGCGGCCAGTCGTTCATTCCTGGCACGCTGGACAAGCTGCGCCAGGCCCGTAAGCTGATCGACCAGAGCGGTTACGATATTCGCCTGGAAGTGGACGGCGGCGTGAAGGCAGAAAACATCGGCGAAATCGCCGCGGCCGGTGCCGATATGTTCGTGGCAGGCTCCGCTATCTTCAATCAGCCTGACTATAAAAAGGTCATTGATGATATGCGTACGGAACTGGAGAAATCTCGCCATGGCTCATTTCACTGATATTCGCGCGCTGGCGTTCGACCTTGACGGGACGCTGACCGACAGCGCGCCCGGCCTGACCAGCGCGGTAGACGCCGCCTTACGATCGCTTGATCTTCCGGCCGCCGGTTTAGAGCGCGTCTCTACCTGGATTGGTAACGGGGCGGACGTGCTGATCGAGCGCGCATTGACCTGGGCGCTGGGACACGCGCCGGAAAGCGATCTGCTGCGTGACGCGCGGGTGCTGCTTGATAAGCATTATGCCGTCGTTGTCGAAAGTGGCAGTAAGCTGTTTCCCGGCGTAAAAGAGGGGCTACAGAAACTGGCGGCTACCGGCATGCCGATGGCTATCGTGACCAATAAGCCTACGCCGTTTGTTGCGCCTTTGCTGGCTTCGCTCGGCATCAGCGACTGCTTTTCGCTGGTGGTGGGTGGCGACGACGTGACGGCGAAGAAACCGCATCCGGCCCCGCTGTTTCTGGTGCTGGGCAAGTTCGGCCTGTTGCCTGCCGAACTGCTGTTCGTGGGCGATTCCCGCAACGATATTCAGGCGGCAAAAGCGGCGGGCACGCCCTGCGTAGGGCTAACCTACGGCTATAACTATGGCGAACCGATTGCGAGCAGCCAGCCGACGCTGGTGCTTGACCATTTTAACGATTTGTTGCCCGCATTAGGGCTGTAACGACCAGGACGAAAAAGATGAAACCCATCGTATTTAGCGGCGCGCAGCCTTCCGGCGAACTGACCATCGGTAATTATATGGGGGCGTTGCGTCAGTGGGTCAGCATGCAGGACGATTACAACTGCATTTACTGCATTGTCGACCTCCATGCCATTACGGTACGTCAGGATCCGGTGGCGCTGCGTAAAGCGACGCTGGATACGCTGGCGCTTTATCTGGCCTGCGGCATCGATCCCCAGAAAAGCACTATTTTCGTGCAGTCGCACGTGCCGGAGCACACGCAGCTGAGCTGGATCCTGAACTGCTATACCTACTTCGGCGAGCTGAGCCGCATGACGCAGTTCAAGGACAAATCCACGCGCTACGAAGAAAACATCAATGCGGGCCTGTTTGATTATCCGGTGCTGATGGCGGCAGATATCCTGCTTTATCAGACCACACAGGTGCCGGTTGGCGAAGATCAGAAGCAGCATCTGGAGCTGAGCCGCGACGTGGCTGCGCGTTTTAATGCGCTTTACGGCGATATCTTTAAGGTGCCGGAGCCGTTTATTCCAAAATCCGGCGCGCGCGTCATGTCGTTGCTGGAGCCGACTAAAAAGATGTCCAAGTCGGACGACAACCGCAATAACGTCATCGGCCTGCTGGAAGATCCGAAATCGGTAGTGAAGAAGATCAAACGTGCCATGACCGACGGTGATGAGCCACCGGTAGTACGTTATGACGTGAAAAACAAAGCGGGCGTCTCTAACCTGCTGGATATTCTCTCCGGCGTAACCGGCACCAGCATTCCCGAGCTGGAAAAACAGTTTGAAGGCCAGATGTACGGGCACCTGAAAGGCGCGGTAGCCGAGGCGGTTTCCGCAATGCTGAGCGAGCTGCAGGAACGTTATCATCGCTATCGCGATGATGAAGCCTTCCTGGAGCAGGTGATGCGTGACGGTGCGGTGAAAGCCCGCGCTCAGGCGCAGGAAACGCTGAAAAAAGTCTACGAAGCCGTAGGCTTTGTCGCCCAGCCGTAACGGCTAAGATAAACGGCGCCTTTGAAAATCAGTCAGGGGCGCCGTTTTTTATGAGCGGCCGGTTTAAAACCAGCGCAGCCGATCGCGTAAAGCGACCACCCGGCCCACGATAATCAGCGAGGGGCTTTGTGCCCGGCTGGCCAGCATAGCCAGTTCGCTCAGCTGCCCTGTCAAAACGTGTTGTCGGGTCGAGGTGCCGTTTTCTACCAGCGCCACCGGCATTTCACCGCTCATGCCGTGCGCCTGTAGCTGCTGCTGGATCTCCGCTGCCTGCGTTAATCCCATATAGAACACCAGTGTTTGCCGTTCCGCCGCCAGATTTTGCCAGTCCAGCGAGCCGTTTTTCTGCACGTGACCGGTAACCAGCCTTACGCTTTGTGAATAATCGCGATGGGTAAGCGGAATGCCGCTGTAGGCCGAACAGCCCGACGCGGCGGTAATGCCAGGCACTACGGAAAAGGGGACGCCCGATCCGGCTAACGCTTCCAGCTCTTCTGCGCCACGCCCAAAAATAAAGGGATCGCCGCCTTTCAGCCGTACCACGCGTTTTCCCTGACCCGCCTGATCCAGCAGGATCTGATTGATAGCTTCCTGGGGCACACAGTGATAGCCCGCCCGTTTACCCACAAAAATTCTTTCCGCATCGCGCCTGACCAGCTCCAGTACTTCTTCGGAGACCAACCGGTCGTAAACCACCACGTCCGCCTGCTGAATCTGCTGGAGTCCCTTCAGCGTCAGTAAACCTGCATCACCCGGTCCGGCACCCACCAGCACGACTTCCCCCTGTCTGGCCAGCGGTTCGCTAAACAGCGCTTCCGTCAGCTTTTCCGCCTGCGCATCGTCTCCGTTGGCAAGGGTTTGTGCCAGCCGATCGTGGTGAAAAAGCTTTTCCCAGAAGCGCCTGCGCTGCCCGGTTTCGTGAAAGGTTGATTTTACTCGCGGCCGTAACGCTCCCGCCCATGCGGCTACTTTTCCCAGATGCTGCGGCAGCAGCGCTTCGATTTTTTCACGCAGCAGACGGGCCATCACCGGCGCATCCCCTGCGCTGGAAATGGCCACCATCAGCGGCGAGCGATCGATGACCGAAGGCATAATGGCGCTGGCCTGAGCGGGTGCATCCACTACGTTGCAGAAGACTCGTTGAGCCGTGGCGCAGTCGCTAACCTGCCGGTTGACCTCGTGGCTGTCGGTTGCCGCTATCACCAGCCAGCAGTCGTCGATGTACTCAGGCCTGAAGCCTGTTTCCAGCAGCGTCAGCTTTCCGGCCTGTTGCCATTCGTAGAAGGGAGAGGAAAAACGGGGCGCGCAGACGCGTAAATCCGCGCCGGCTTTCAGCAGCAGCCGTGCCTTGCGCTCGGCTACGTCTCCACCGCCAACGAGTAAAACTGCCTTGTGGCGCAGATCGCAAAAAAGAGGAAACCAGTTCACAGGGAGCTCGCCATAAAAAGGGCCGCAAAGCGCGGCCATAAAAAGAGAGAAGGGGTTATATCGCCACTTCCACCATGCCGTCGCGGACTCTGGCGGGCCAGGCAGGGATCGAGCAGCTGGCATCCTCCATACAAACACCGTCACTCAGTCGAAAACGCTGCTTTTTCAACGGGCTGGCGACCCACAGGCTTTGCTGATGTTCGGCAATCAGGCCACGAGAGAGCACGCTGGCCTGGGCAAAGGGATCAATATTGCTCAGGGCAAACACCGCTTCGTCGGCGCGGGGACGGAACAGGGCGACCTGTTCACCTGCGACCAGCGCACAAACGCCGGTGGCGGGCTGGATAGTTTCTAAAGGGCAAACGCGGTGCCACTGGCTCATGGCTGCTCCTCCATGACGATGGGAATGCGCTCTTCGGGCCGGGCGGGCCGATGCTGCTGACGCTCTGGCACGCTCTGTACCAGCGGATCGCGGCTGTCGCTGTTGATAAAATGGCGGAAGCGGGCAAGCCGTTCCGGTTGGGCCAGCGTCGCCTGCCATTCACAGACGAAGCGCTCGCGCAGGCGGGCCAGATCGGCCTCCAGCTG
>DOOK01000259.1:0-1615 GCA_003512805.1 Erwinia sp.
GGTAAAACGAAAATGCTGGTCATATTGTCGATGGGGCTGCGGCCATGCTCGGGCGCAATTATGATGCTGCTGTTCTCTAAGGTGATTGGCGTTTATCAATGGGGCGTGTTGTCGGCGCTGGCCATGGCGGCAGGTACCGCGATCACCATAACGACTATGGCCGTGCTGGTGCAGGTTTCACGTGCGTTGGCGCTGAAGCTAAGTTATGGGAAAAAAACGCGGGGCAATACGGACTTTATATGGGCAGTGCTGTCGCTGGCTGGCGGGATACTCCTGCTGGCCATCGGCGTGATGCTGTGGCTGAGCGCCCAGCCAGCCCTGTCTGGTGGGATCCGACCGATATAAACGTTTGCCAATAAAAAAGGGGCTGAACACAGGTTCAGCCCCTTTAGCACCGCCTTGCGGTTTAGCGGTTTAGCGGTTTAGCGCTTCAGCGCTTCGCTCAGCTCGTCACGCATAGACGCCAGCATGGCTTTTACTACGCGAGGGTTGCCGGCGACGATGTTGCCGGAATGCATATAGCCATGCGCGCCAACGAAGTCAGTCACCAGGCCGCCCGCTTCACGTACCAGCAGTTCGCCCGCGGCGAAATCCCATGGCTTCAGGCCGATTTCAAAGTAACCGTCCACGCGGCCGGCGGCCACGTAGGCCAGATCCAGCGCGGCAGAACCGGTACGACGGAAATCAGCGCACTGAGTAAAGAGTTTGCCCACGATATTGATATACGGCGTGGCGTGCTGCTTCAGCTTGAACGGGAAACCGGTCGCCAGGATGGTGCCATCCAGATCGCGAGCCGTCGAGCCGCGCAGGCGATAGCCATTCAGCTGGGTGCCCTGGCCGCGAACGGCGCTGAACAATTCATTACGCATAGGATCGTAAACCACGGCCACTTCGGTGCGGCCCTTGATGCGTACGGCAATAGAAATGGAGAAATGCGGCAGGCGCTTAATAAAGTTGGTGGTGCCATCCAGTGGATCGATAACCCATTGCACATCCTGGTCTTCACCCGCCAGCTCACCACTTTCTTCACAAATGATAGTGTGCTTTGGATAAGACTTGCGGATCACCTCAATAATCAGGCGCTCGGCGTCGCGGTCAACATTGGTAACGAAGTCATTGCTGCCTTTCTGGCTGGCTTCAACGGCGTCTGGCGTTTCATAATTCTTGGCAATTAAATTACCGGCCTTGCGCGCAGCGCGCACGGCGATGTTGAGCATCGGATGCATCGGTCTCTCTCACTGGATGTTAAAGAACGGAAAACGGCGCGGATTATAGCAGGGGGCTCGGTAAAAGTCCTGAAAATATGTTAACATCGGCAAATTATCTCACAGACCTGAATTCCTATGCTGCATAACATCCGAATCGTACTGGTGGAAACTTCTCACACCGGCAATATGGGTTCCGTCGCTCGCGCGATGAAAACCATGGGCCTGACCAACCTTTATCTGGTTAATCCGCTGGTCAAACCTGACTCGCAAGCCATCGCGCTGGCCGCTGGTGCCAGTGACGTGATTGGTGAAGCGCACATTGTCGACACGCTTGATGAAGCGCTGGCCGGTTGTAGCCTGGTGGTAGGCACCAGCGCCCGTTCACGGTCGCTGCCGTGGCCCATGCT
>DOOK01000259.1:1670-4296 GCA_003512805.1 Erwinia sp.
GCTCGATCCGCGCGAGTGCGGTCTTAAGAGCGTGCAGGAAGGCCAGCAGGCACCCGTTGCGCTGGTGTTTGGCCGCGAACGCGTGGGCCTGACCAACGAAGAACTGCAAAAGTGCCACTATCACGTGGCGATTGCCGCGAATCCGGAATACAGTTCGCTCAACCTGGCCATGGCGGTGCAGATTATCGCTTATGAAGTCCGCATGGCGTTCCTGCAATCGCAGGAAAACACGCAGCCTGAGTACGAAGCGTCGCCTTATCCGCTGGTCGACGATCTGGAACGTTTTTATCAACATATGGAACAGATGATGGTAAAAAGCGGCTTTATTCGTGAAGGCAATCCCGGTCAGGTGATGAGCAAGATGCGCCGTCTCTATACGCGTGCCCGCCCGGAGCGTGACGAGCTGAATATTTTGCGCGGTATGCTCTCGTCGCTGGAAAAGCCAAAAAGCGAAAAGTAACCGGCAAAGCGTAAAAAAACAGCGGTAATAGTTGAGTAAATTACCAGGTTAAATACTTGAGTAAATTACTCGGTTAAATAGTTGACCAAAATACTCAGGAATGGCAGACTGCGACCATCAAATGTTCACGAACAACCGAGGTCGTTTACGCCATGAGACTGACATCCAAAGGCCGTTATGCCGTTACCGCTATGCTTGATGTTGCGCTGCATTCGCACGAAGGGCCGGTCCCTTTAGCTGATATTTCCGAGCGTCAGGGGATTTCGCTCTCCTATCTGGAGCAGCTCTTCTCTCGCCTGCGTAAAAACGGCCTGGTGGCCAGCGTACGGGGTCCGGGCGGAGGGTATTTGCTGGGTAAAGCGTCCGGCGAGATTGCGGTTGGCGCGGTTATTACCGCCGTGGATGAGTCGGTTGATGCGACTAAATGTCAGGGTAAAGAAGGCTGTCAGGGCGGCGAACGCTGTCTGACCCACGTGCTGTGGCGCGACCTGAGCGAGCGCATCAGCGACTTCCTGAACAACATTACGCTGGCGGAACTGGTGAACAACCAGGAAATCCTGGATGTGGCCGATCGTCAGAACAATACTGAAAAAGCCCGCGTGCCGGCTGGCCGCGTGCATGAAACGATTAACGTCAATCTGCGTGCCTGATTAAAGCGGCGGCGAAAGCCGTCGTCCTCATACCACTCTGTGTCGGGGACGATGGTCACCGACGCGGCAGACCGCATTGAATGACATACTTAAGTGTACGGAGTTCAACGCAATGAAAGTCCCGATTTACCTTGATTACGCCGCCACTACGCCCGCCGATCCTCGCGTAGCGGAAAAAATGGTGCAGTATTTGACTCTGGACGGGACTTTCGGCAATCCGGCCTCCCGCTCCCATCGTTTTGGCTGGCAGGCTGAAGAAGCGGTCGATGTGGCCCGCAACCAGGTTGCCGAGCTGATCGGCGCCGATCCCCGTGAAATCGTTTTTACCTCCGGTGCGACCGAATCCGATAACCTTGCCATCAAAGGTGCCGCCGAACTCCGGCAGGAGAAGGGCAAACATATCATCACCAGTCAGACCGAACACAAAGCCGTGTTGGATACCTGTATCCAGCTGGAGCGTGAAGGGTTTGAGGTGACTTATCTGCAGCCCCAGCCCGATGGCATTATCCCATTACAACAGCTGCAGGATGCGCTGCGCGACGACACCATCCTGGTTTCCATCATGCACGTTAATAACGAAACGGGCGTGGTGCAGGATATCGCGGCTATTGGCGAACTGTGCCACGCTCGCGGTATTCTTTTCCATGTTGATGCCACCCAGAGCGTCGGCAAGCTGCCGGTGGATCTCAGCGAGTTAAAAGTCGATCTGATGTCTTTCTCCGCGCATAAGCTGTATGGCCCTAAAGGCATCGGCGGGCTTTACGTGCGCAGAAAACCGCGTATCCGTATTGCCGCGCAGATTCACGGTGGGGGCCACGAGCGCGGGATGCGTTCCGGTACGCTGCCCGTGCATCAAATTGTCGGTATGGGCGAAGCCTACCGTATCGCAAAAGAAGAGATGAGTGGCGAAAGCGCCCGGCTGAATATGCTGCGCAGAACCCTGTGGGCAGGCCTGAGCGAAATCGATGAGGTCTGTCTCAACGGCAGTCTGGAGCAGAGCGCCCCCAATATTCTTAACGTCAGCTTTGCGCACGTAGACGGCGAATCGCTGATTATGGCGCTGAAAGATCTGGCGCTCTCTTCCGGTTCCGCCTGTACCTCGGCCAGCCTTGAACCTTCCTATGTCCTGCGCGCGCTGGGCCTGAGCGAAGAGCTGGCGCACAGTTCGCTACGCTTCTCGCTGGGACGCTTTACCACGGGCGAAGAGATCGATTACGCTGTCGGGCTGGTGCGCAAATCGATTGCCCGCCTGCGCGATATCTCTGTGCAAGGGCGAGCGGTGTCTCCGCGCTAATCTTTTCAGTTTCACGGGCTATGTAGCCCGTTCTGCTTATTCTGTTAATCTAAAAATGAAGGGGCAGCGATATCGCTGCCGACGCTGGCCTTTGCAGGGTCGGTATAACAATTTTTTAACAAGGAGCCAGGTTATGACAACCACGCCAATGATCATTACGCTGTCGACGGCAGCGGCGGATGCGCGCTGGGGCGAAAAAACGACCCTGACCAGCAACGACAG
>DOOK01000258.1:0-3234 GCA_003512805.1 Erwinia sp.
GTTTTCGGCACCTGCTCGGCGCCCAGCGCTTCGGCTACCACGGCGGCTTCTGCATAATAGCGGTCCTGATCCGCCCGGCTTAGTAGCGGATTTTTATAGCGCAGATGGGCGGCCAGAAAACGGCTGGTTTCCGCTACGTGCACCCAGGTCAGTAAAGCCGGATCGCTGGCGGCATAGGGATTGCCCTGACCGTCAACGCCCGTGACGCGCAGATGGATGCGTTTGACGCGCTCGATGAGCGTATGGGCATCAGCCGTATTGCCAAAGGTCGTCACGGCAATAAACTGGCTGGTACGCCGCAGCCTGCCCGACATATCGTCGCGAAAGGTCGAGTGATCCCAGACGCCTGCCAGCGCCTGAGGATGCAGCATCTGCATTAGCAGCGCCGAAATGCCGCCGCAAAGCATTGACGGGAAATCGCCATGGACCTGCCAGATAACGCTGTCCGGCCCGTAAAGGCCGGGATCCCCGGGCGGCTGGCTGAGATCAAAGTCGTTCATCGCCAGCCCGTTCAGGCGAAAAACCTGCTGCTGGATCCTGTCTCTGAGTGAAAGCATTATTTTCCTGAATATAAAGGCACTTATCCCATCTTAACCCGCACAGGCCGCGTCTTATCCCACTCTGGCGGCTGTTGCAGTATTATACATTAACTAAAAAGAGTGGCTGAGTTATCGGCAATGGCAGATAACCTCTACCCGTTGTCGGTCATGCCGGGCGCTGTATTGACCAACCGGATTTTTCCACTGATGGCGAATCATCTGCCGACTGGGCTGTCGCATGCAATAAGGGTGAAGCTGGCCGTCTTTTTCCCTGCCTGCCGCGCAAAGGACGCGCAATTTCTGAGCAAAAAACCCATCATCTCTGTACGCAGGCTCCGTTGTAAAAAGAGGCGACCGATTAGCTATCACGGGTAAAGCATTTGATTACGCTTAATTTTGCACGCCATTCCCGTTATGCTGATCTGATTTACTTCACCGGTGAAAGGAAAAATCATGAGTATTACTATCCGCCAGGCTCGTCCGGCAGACGCGCAAACCATTTATGACATGATTTATGAACTGGCCGTGTATGAGAAAGCGCCACAGGAAGTGGTGACCACGCCGGATGGCATTCGCGAAACGCTGTTTGGCGAAGAAAGCCAGACAGAAGCGCTGATTTGTGAAGTGGATGGCGCAACCGTCGGCTATGCGGTGTTTTTTACCAGCTACTCGACATGGCTTGGCCGTAATGGCATCTATCTGGAAGATCTTTATATTTCGCCGAATGCGCGCGGCGACGGTGCGGGCAAAGCGCTGATTAAACAGATTGCGCAGCTGGCCGTCCAGCGCCGCTGCGGTCGGCTTGAGTGGAGCGTACTGGACTGGAATCAGCCGGCTATCGATTTCTATTTAAGCATCGGCGCCGTGGCGCAAAAGGAATGGGTGCGTTATCGCCTGGACGGCGACGCGCTGCTGAAGTTTGCCGAAGGCGAAAAGTAAAAAGGAGGCGCACCCGCGCCTCCCTGTTTTTACAGCCGGGCCTTACGCCCGGTTTTTAAAGATAATCAAACTCCGCATCGCTGGTACGAACGGAATCCAGCCCGATCATAACGCTGAATTGACCCGGCTCCGCCACCTGCTGCATTTTGGCATTCCAGAAACTCAGCGCCTTCACATCAATCGGGAACGTCACGGTCTGCGACTCACCCGCTTTCAGCATGATACGCTTAAAGCCCTTCAGCTCCTTAACCGGACGGCTAATGCTGGCGACCCGATCTCGCAGGTAGAGCTGCACCACGGTTGCCCCGTCTACCTTGCCGGTGTTAGTGACCGTTACCGAAGCCGAAACCTGACCGTTACGCGGCATGGTTTTGGCCGAAAGCGTAACCGGCGATACCGTAAAGGTGGTGTAGCTTAGCCCGTAGCCAAACGGATAAAGCGGGCCGTTTTCCGCATCATAATAGTGCGAAGTATACTTGTTCGGTTTTACCGGATCGTAAGGACGCCCCGTATTCAGGTGGTTGTAATAGATCGGGATCTGCCCTACCGAGCGCGGGAAAGACATCGGCAGCTTGCCGGACGGATTGTAATCGCCGAACAGCACGTCTGCGATAGCGTTGCCGCCTTCGGTGCCGCTGAACCAGGTTTCCAGCAGCGCATCGGCTTCACGGCTCTCCTTAACGATAGCCAGCGGACGCCCGTTCATCAGCACCAGCACCAGCGGCTTGCCGGTCGCTTTTAGCGCGCTAATCAACGCCTGCTGTGAAGGCGGAAGAGTAATATCGCTGCGGCTGGACGCCTCGTGCGCCATGCCCTGTGCTTCACCGACCACGGCCACCACAACATCTGCTTTTTTCGCCGTCTCTACCGCTTCATCCAATAGCTGCTGCGGCGTACGCGCATCTACCGTAACCGCTTTTTCATACAGGTTGAGGAAGTCCTGAATGCCCTTGTTGTCGCTGACGTTAGCGCCTTTGGCGTAAAGCAGGGTCGCTTTGCCTGCAACGGCGTTTTTAATGCCTTCCATCACGGTAACGGACTGCGCCGAGACGCCGGCCGCCGACCAGCTGCCCATAATATCGCGCTGGCTGTCGGCCAACGGACCGATCAGCGCCAGGGTGCCCGATTTTTTCAGCGGCAGCGTTTCATTGCGGTTTTTCAGCAGCACGAGGCTTTTACGAGCCACGTCACGGGCTTCCGGCCGGTGCAGGCGGCTTTCAGCATTGGTGTCTTTAGGATCGCTTTCTGCCGCGCCAAGGTGGCTATAGGGATCGTTAAACAGCCCCATATCATATTTGACGTTAAGCACGTGCCGCGTGGCATCGTCGATGTCCGCCATGCTGACCGCGCCGCTTTTGACCAGGTTTGGCAAATACTTGCTGTAGTATTCGTCACTCATGCTCATATTCACGCCGGACTGGATAGCAATACGCACCGCATCCTGCGGATCGCTGGCCACGCCGTGCTTCATCAGTTCTTTAATGGCGCCGTGATCGCTGATGGTGATGCCTTTGAATTTCCAGTCATCGCGCAGCAAATCCTTCAGCAGCCAGCTGTCTGAGGTGGCCGGTACGCCATTAATGGAGTTAAGCGCGACCATTACGCCGCCGCTGCCTGCGTCCAGCGCCGCTTTGTAAGGCGGCAGATAATCCTGAGCCAGCCGCTGCGGACTCATGTCCACCGTGTTGTAGTCGCGACCGCCTTCAACAGCGCCATAGGCAGCGAAGTGTTTCACGCTGGTCATCACCGAATAGCG
>DOOK01000258.1:3414-4630 GCA_003512805.1 Erwinia sp.
TCATCACCGAATAGCGATCCGCCGGACTTTTCCCCTGCATCGATTCCACCAGCGTGCGGCCCATCTCCGACGTCAGCCAGGTATCCTCGCCGAAGCCTTCTGATACCCTTCCCCAGCGCGGTTCACGCGTTACGTCCACCATCGGTGCCCAGGTCATGTTCAGGCCGTCGTCCGCCGCTTCATAAGCTGATACACGTCCCACGGTCGCTACAGCATCCAGATCCCAGCTTGCCGCCAGCGCCAGCGGGATAGGAAAAACCGTGCGCTGCCCATGCACCACGTCATAGGCAAAAAACAGCGGGATTTTCAGGCGGCTAAGCTGCATCGCCTGATCCTGCATTGCACGGATGTCCTGCCGCGTAACGGTGTTAAAAATCGCCCCAACCTGCTCTTGTTTGATCATTTCCCGGATAACTTCTTTCGGGTTATCCGGGCCGACGCTGATTAACCGGAGCTGACCGATTTTTTCATTCAGCGTCATTTTCTGCAGCAGATTGCTGACAAAGGCGTCGCGCGCGACGGGCGTGAGCGGATGCTGCCCGTGGTTATCGTCGGCAAGGGCTGGCTGCAGCGCCAGCGCAACGGCGAAGCTAACAGAATAAATCCATTTCATCAGGGTGGTTTCTCTCAGGTAAACGACAGAAAATCGTGCAGCGAGTGTGCCATAAGTTGAGGATAGCAGGTAGTTTTCAAGCCGGAGAAGTCCACTTTAGTTTAACAGTGCTAAAGTCAGGACGGATGATAAAAAAGGACATCAGACTATGAATACCCCCTCATCGACCGGCAGCAGGCTGGTTTCTGACCTGGGCCGCATTGTCGGCCGAACCCACGTGCTGACCGATCCGCAAAAAACGGAACGCTATCGCAAAGGCTTCCGCTCCGGCGAAGGCGAAGCGCTGGCCGTGGTGTTTCCCGGCTCGCTGCTGGAACAGTGGCGCATCTTACAGGCCTGCGTGGCCGCAGACGCCATTGTGTTAATGCAGGCGGCCAATACTGGCCTGACCGAAGGGTCGACGCCTGACGGCAACGATTACGACCGCGATATCGTGATCGTCAGCACGCGCCGCATGGATAAAATTCAGCTGCTGGATGAAGGCAAACAGGTACTGGCTTTTCCCGGCAGCACGCTCTACCAGCTGGAAAAGATTCTGAAGCCGCTGGGACGCGAGCCGCATTCGGTTATTGGCTCTTCCTGTATTGGCAGATCGGAAGAGCG
>DOOK01000099.1:0-1914 GCA_003512805.1 Erwinia sp.
GAGGGGCCGTTTTCGCGGCCCCCTCACGTTTGCCTTAGCGACTCCAGGGCATGATGGGTACGGCGCTTAATGCATTTTTAGGCGATCCTTCCACCACCTTGTCGGAATAGCTCAGGTAAATAAGCGCGTTGCGCTTGCGATCGAAAAAACGGACCACCTGAAGCTTTTTGAAGACCAGCGATGTGCGTTTACGGAACACCACTTCACCCTCTGCTTTACCCTGAGCAATCTTGTCGCTGAGCGTTATTGGCCCAACCTGCTGGCAGGAAATAGCAGCGTCCGACGTATCTTCTGCCAAACCTAAACCGCCTTTAATCCCGCCCGTTTTTGCCCGGCTGAGGTAGCAGGTCACGTTTTGGACATCGGGATCGTCGAAAGCTTCGACCACAATTTTATGGTCCGGCCCGAACACTTTGAAAGTAGTATCGACCGAACCAACCACCTCAGCATGCGCCGCGTAAGGCGCGAGCATGATCGCCGTGACCATTAACATTTTTTTTATTGTCATATCGTTACCATTGCATAGAAAATAGATGACATCGTAAGTTACTTCGCTCAACGTATTTACGCTGGCGGACCTGCCGTGCCCCGGTATAGCATAACGGATTCAGAATACGAAAGATCGCTGTCAGCCCCGCTGCTATGCCAATATTAACCAGGATGAGGACGTTTTATGGATCAAGCCGGTATCATTCGCGACCTGCTAGTCTGGCTTGAAGGCCACCTTGACCAGCCGTTGTCTCTGGATCACGTTGCTGCCAGAGCAGGCTATTCAAAATGGCATTTGCAAAGGATGTTTAAAGAAGTGACTGGCCATGCTATTGGCGCCTATATCCGTGCACGCCGGCTTTCAAAAGCTGCGGTCGCGCTGCGCCTGACCAGCCGTCCTATTCTGGATATTGCACTGCAGTATCGCTTTGACTCGCAGCAAACCTTCACGCGCGCATTCAAAAAACAGTTTAATCAGACGCCCGCCTGGTATCGTCGCGCGTCTGACTGGCACTCTTTCGGTCTGCGTCCACCGATCCGTCTGGATGATTTCCAGCTGCCCGAGGCCACGTATGTGAACCTGCCGGAAACGGTACTGGTCGGACAAACGCAAAACTATACCTGTACGCTGGAGCAGATCTCCAGCTACCGCGATGAAATGCGCCTGCACTTCTGGCGGCAGTTTCTGACGGAAACGGACACTATCCCGCCCGTGCTGTACGGTCTGCACCAGTCGCGGCCAAGCGTAGAGAAAGATGATGAGCAGGAAATTCTCTACACTACTGCCGTGCCGTCTGAAAAGCTTACTCACCCGTTTCCGGCAACGCAAACAGTGCTGCTGGAAGGCGGTGAGTATGTGCAGTTTACCTACGAAGGGCCGAGAAACAGCCTGCAGGAATTTATCCTGCTGATTTACGGCACCTGTATGCCGACGCTGCAGCTTACACGCCGTTACGGTCAGGATATTGAGCGTTTCTATACCCACGGCGGAAAAAGACAGCCGGAACCGCCAAAAGATATTCGCTGCGAATATCTGATTCCCATCCGCCGTCAGGTTGAGCCGTGAAGCCGTTTCCGCGTGGCTTCACGCTCCCGTTAACGCTGTAGCTCGTCCAGCGCGGGCGCATCCAGATGCGACACGTCGCCCGCTGTCTCTACCACCCAGCCGGACGCCAGCCAGGCGCTCTTTTGATAATCGACGCGGGAAATGGAGCAGTTGCGCAGCCGCAGTCGACGCTCGGCCCAGGCCGGCAGTCCCAGCAGCGTACTGACCAACGCGCCCAGCGCCATACCGTGGCTGACCAGCAAAGGCCGACTGCCGGCAGGCAGCTGCAGGCAGGCATTGAGCGCCTCATGCATCCGCGCAGCCAGTTCCGTCATGGACTCGCCGTTTGGAATACGTCCGTTTTCGGTACCGTTGATTAG
>DOOK01000099.1:2005-2962 GCA_003512805.1 Erwinia sp.
TACCGTTGATTAGCGCTGTGCGCCAGCTTTCTTCTTCCGGCGTTAACGAATCTAACGGGCGCTGTTCCAGCACACCCATATTGAGTTCACGCAGACGCGGATCCAGCGTGACGTCGCAGCCGCAGGCGTCCGCGATAATTTCAGCCGTTCGTTTGGTACGGCCCAGGTCGCTGGCGATAACGTGGGTGATGCCCAGATGTTTCATCCGTTCCCCCACCTGCCGTGCCTGCTGCTCTCCTTTAGCCGTTAGTGCACTGTCCGACTGTCCCTGAATGCGTCTCGCTGCATTCCAAAGCGTTTCCCCGTGGCGAACAAGATAGACCTGTAGCATTACTGTTTTCCGTTATACTGCGGCAAATTTGCGTAGAAGGTTCAACTAATTATGTACCATGTTGTCGCTGCAACCATCAATCCGGCAAAAATTAAGGCCATTTCGCAGGCTTTTAGCGATATTTTCGGTGAAGGATCCTGCCATATGGAGGGTATCGAGGTCGACAGCGGCGTCGCTGCGCAGCCTCTTACCGATGCAGAAACGAGAACTGGCGCACGTCAGCGTGTACAAAATGCGCGGCGGCTTCGCCCGCAGGCGGATTTTTGGGTAGCCGTTGAAGCCGGTATTGAAGGGGAAAGCGCGTTTGCCTGGATGGTCATTGAAAACCGTCAGCAGCGCGGCGAGTCCCGCTCCGCCAGCTTTACGCTCCCACCGGTCGTGCTGAAAGGCATTATGGCCGGTCGCGAACTGGGCGAAGTGATGGCGAGCCTGACCGGTATTGAAAACATCAAGCACAAAGGTGGCGCGATTGGTGCCTTTACCGCCGGTCAACTCAGCCGCACCAGCGTCTATCATCAGGCGCTTATTTTGGCGCTTTGCCCTTTCCATAACGCCGTATACCAGCAGAAGGCCGAGGGTTCAGATTTTATCTGACCCTTTTAACAGCTGCGCTTCCAGCCAGTCTT
>DOOK01000289.1 GCA_003512805.1 Erwinia sp.
ACGACGCTCTTCCGATCTGCCTGTGAAAAAGGCACGCCCTCCGACACGCTTTGTTCTAAATGCGTGAGCAGTGCCTGCCAGCCGCGATCGGCATGACCTTCAGCCGTCAGTCGCAGGCTGGCAGACAGCGTCATACCCGCGTGCAAGAGCGTTGCCAGCTCGCGGAAAAAGGTGATTTTATGCTGCCATTTCCAGTCACCGGTGCGGTATCGGCGTCCTTTGGTAATCTTTAACGGCAACAGGTCAAGCGCCATCAGCCGTTCTGTTGCCTCTTGTCGACCCTGGCAAAACCAGGCACCCCGATGAAAATCACCTTCTTTGCCCATGGCCTGCCATTCTATTAACAGGGGATCAGCCATCGTCATTACCCACAATTCGGTTCAGCTCAGCCAACGTAGTATCGCCTTTATTGACGCTATGCAGCCCCTCGACAAAAAGTGAGTTTATATTTTGCTGCCGAATAATGTTCAGCAACACCTCGTGAGCGCTGTCGGCCGCGATAGCGTTCTGCAGTCGTGCATTAATGGGCAGCAGCTCGAACAGGGCCAACCTGCCGTAAAAGCCGGAATAGCAGCGTTCACAGCCGACGGCCTGCCAGTTCTGTACCGTGCCAGGCCAGATATCCTGAGGGAAATGGGCCAGCGCTTCAGCAGGCTGGCGGCAATGCGGACAGAGCCGGCGTACCAGACGCTGCGCCATAACCAGTTTTAGCGCAGAAGCGAGCTGGTAGCCTGGGATACCTATTTGCCGCAGCCGGGTTAGCGTTTCCGTCGTGGAGTTAGTATGCAGCGTTGAAAGGACCAAATGACCCGTTTGCGCCGCCTTAATAGCAATTTCTGCCGTTTCGGCATCGCGGATCTCGCCAATCATAATCACATCCGGATCCTGACGCAGCAGCGCGCGAAGAACGAGGTTAAAATCAAGCCCAGTTTTAGGGTGTACCTGGGTTTGATTAACGCCGGGCAGCGGAATTTCTACCGGATCTTCCACACTGCACAGGTTACGGCCTGGCGTATTAAGCGAACTGAGCCCGCTGTAAAGGGTAAAGGTTTTACCGCTGCCTGTAGGGCCGGTAACCAAAATCAATCCCTGCGGACGCGCCAGCGCTTCACGGAAAACACGCAGCGCCGCTGGTGACATGCCGAGATTGTCCAACGATACGGACTGGGTGCCATTTTGCAGCAGGCGAATAACGGCCTTTTCACCCCAGCGCGTGGGCAGCGTCGAGAGGCGAAAAGAAGCCGATTGGCCCGATAATGCCAGCGTAAACTGCCCGTCCTGGGGGATCCGGCGTTCAGCGATATCCAGGCTGGCGATGATTTTTAATCTTGCCAGCAGCGTCGCGCCCTGGTCGCCAGCCAGCGTTGGCACATTTTGCAGCACGCCATCCACCCGAAAACGGATGCGCAAAGTGTCCGCCTGAGGTTCGATATGGATATCCGACGCGCGCTGCTGGACAGCCAGCGTCAGCAGATTATCGATGCGCTGGATGGTGGTTTCACTGTGTTCTGCCGTCGGCTCGAATGCTGCAGGGCGATCCTGACGGTACTGTTCCAGCCGGGCCGGTGGCCAGTACTCAATTTCAATCGCAGCCTGAGTGGTAAAACGCAGTGCCGCCATCATATCCGCGGATGCGGGCGTAGCCATAGCGATGTGTAGCCGCTGCGGCGTCAGCGAAAGGATCACGGCATGGTGACGTTGACAGAGGGCCTCTACTGCCTTCAGAGGGGAGGTCGCCGTCATTCTGCCACCTCGCTGTCGTCGTCAAAGCGGAAAATATTTTCACAGGCTTCTTTCAGTCCGGTTTGCTGCGTGGCGCAGAGCCGCTGCCAGCTGATTTGGCCTTCGGCCCCGTCCCAAAGCGGTTTCATCGTTACCGTCAGGCCGGTCAGGCTCTCCTGGCCGGTCAGGGTCAGCACACCTCCCTGAACGGCCACGGTAGAAACGTAGCGTGAACCTTTCCCGGACGGCACGCCATTACTGCCTTCGCTACAGCTTTGCGTACCGCCGTGCTCGATAGCGCACAGTTCTACAGCCGTTTTAAAGGGCATAGCCGTTTGCAGCATATCGGTCAGCGCGGCCTTTTGCAGATAGTTCTGGTAAGCCGGCAGGCCGATGGCGCTGAGAATGGCGATGATAGCGATAACTATCATCAGTTCGACCAGAGTAAACCCCTGCTGATTTTTCATGATGTTGACGTCCATGTGATGAAGGAAGCCGCAACCTACCGCCGCATAAAATTGCAGGCCAGCGGCAAAAAAACGTTTTCAGAGAAGGGCTGTAGGGAATTTTTCGCTATTGCATTAGCGGACAATAAAACGGGAAAGTGGCTCGCAAAACTGGTGGAGGAGAACACGCCATCCGCAGACGGCGTGAAAATAGCGGGCAGGCTTACAACACGTCGGAAGCGGGGCGAAAACGCATAGAGAGATCCAGCGCCCGTACATGTTTGGTGAGCGCACCGACAGAAATGTAATCCACGCCCGTTTCGGCGAAAGTTTGTAGCGTTTCGTCAGTGACGTTGCCGGAAACCTCCAGCAGCGCGCGACCATCGGTCTGGCGCACAGCTTCCTGCATCTGTTCAACGCTGAAATTATCCAGCATGATGATGTCTGCCCCGGCTTCGACGGCCTGGTTAAGTTCGTCCAGCGATTCGACTTCCACTTCCACCGGCACGTCCGGATGTAGCCAAAAAGCTTTCTCAACAGCCTGACGAACAGAACCGGTGGCAATGATATGATTTTCCTTGATCAGGAAAGCGTCGGAAAGGCCCAGACGGTGATTGGCGCCGCCGCCGCATAGCACGGCGTATTTCAGCGCGGTACGCAGGCCCGGCAGCGTTTTTCTTGTATCAAGAAGCTGCGTTTTAGTGCCCTCAAGAAGAGCCACGTAGCGGCTGACTTCCGTCGCCACGCCGGATAACGTCTGGACAAAATTCAACGCCGTGCGTTCGGCCGTCAGGATCAGTGCAGCAGGGCCGATGACTTCAAATAACGGTTGATTGGCGACGATGGCGTCGCCATCCTCTACATGCCAGATCGTCTGCGTCTTATTACCCAGCTGGATAAAAACTTCTTCGACCCAGCGCTTTCCGCAAAAAATACCCGGTTCGCGGGTAATGACTACGGCATGGGAACGGGTGTCTGTTGGCAGCAGGCTGGCGGTAATATCATTGCTGGGGTCGATTTCGCCACCCAGATCTTCTCGCAGCGCCAGGGCTACGGCAGAAGGAATATCATCCTTAATACGTTCCAGCAGCGCGGTACGGCGGCTGTCCGCATCGTAGCGACGGGTTGTCATGGTCAAACTCCAAAAGGGCGAATTGAAGAGATAACCATGCTAGCTTTTTTACCTGTAGCTGGCGAGTCGGTTGCACTCTGAGCCGCGCCACTGTGCCGAACCGAACACAAAAAGCGGTGAAATTTTCCCTGGTGCTTTTTCTGCTTAAGCGCCGGGGCTTTCCGCGCCGGGGATTCATGTTACTCTGACGCTATTTAAAGGAAAGGAGATCGGGCCATGCAGTTGCAGTCAGGCTGGCTGACCGGCGTGAAGCGGGTGTTGTCGCCTCATTTTAATCAACGTCCGGAAAACGAGACGCCCACGCTTCTGGTTATTCATAATATCAGCCTGCCGCCGGGCGAATTCGGTGGCCCGTGGATCGATGCGTTATTTACCGGCCAGCTGGACGCCGGAGCCCATCCTTATTTTGCGGATATCGCGCACCTGCGTGTTTCTGCACATTGCCTGATCCGTCGTGATGGCGAAATTATCCAGTACGTGCCTTTTGATTTACGTGCCTGGCACGCCGGTGTCTCCCGTTATCAGGAGCGTGAAGCCTGCAACGATTTTTCCGTGGGGATCGAGCTGGAAGGCACTGACGTGCTGCCCTATACCGATGCGCAATACCAGGCTTTGCAGGCGGTCACCCGTTTACTGGCAAAGCACTATCCGCATATCGCCGACAATATTACCGGGCATAGTGATATCGCGCCGGAAAGAAAAACCGATCCCGGACCGGCTTTTGACTGGGAAAGATTTCGGAGCGGGCTGGAGAACGATCCCTCCGCTGCACAGCAGGAGTAACAGGCATGACGCTTTTTAGTTTGTTATTGGTATTGGGATGGGAACGCCTGTTTAAAATGGGCGAGCACTGGCAGCTGGACCATCATCTGGCGCGGCTGTTTCGCCGTCAGCGGCGTTTTTCGCTGTTGCGCACGCTGGTCATGACGCTGGTGGCTATGGCCGCCATCGCGCTCTGTTTACTGGGGCTGAAAGGGCTGTTTTTTGGTTTTTTGCAGCTGCTTTTTTGGATTGCCGTCGGGCTGTTGTGCATCGGTGCGGGATCGGTTCGCCTGCATTATCACGCTTATCTGAAAGCGGCCAGCCATAACGACGCGGATGCGCACAAGGCAATGGCGGAAGAGCTGACGCTCATCCATGGCCTGCCGATGGAGTGTAACGAGCGTGAATATCTCTGCACGCTGCAAAATGCGTTGCTGTGGATTAACTATCGCTTTTATCTGGCACCGATTTTTTGGTTTGTGGTGGGCGGCGCCTGGGGGCCGGTGCTGCTGGTGGGCTACGCTTTTTTGCGCGCCTGGCAAAGCTGGCTGGCTCGCCACTATACGCCACTGGAACGCTCACAGTCCGGTGTGGATGCCATTTTACACTGCGTTGACTGGATCCCGGTACGATTAGCGGGGGTTGCCTATGCTTTATTAGGACATGGTGAACGCGCGCTACCGGCCTGGTTTGCCTCGTTGGGCGATCGACACACCTCGCAATACCAGGTTCTGACCCGACTGGCGCAATTTTCGCTGGCACGCGATCCGCACACGGATAAAGTGCAAACGCCCCGAATTGCCGTCGCGCTCGCTAAAAAAGTGTCGTTGGTGATAGTGGTGGTGGTGGCGAGATCGGAA
>DOOK01000223.1:0-571 GCA_003512805.1 Erwinia sp.
CGGTTCGCCGAATAAAGCCGGCACGCACGATTCCCACGGCGCGCCGCTGGGCGACGATGAAATTGCCCTGACCCGTCAGCAGCTGGGCTGGACCCACGCGCCGTTCGAAATCCCTCAGGATATCTACGCACAGTGGGACGCTAAAGAAGCAGGCCAGGCAAAAGAAGCGGCCTGGAACGAGAAGTTCGCGGCCTACGCGAAAGCCTGGCCGGAGCTGGCGCTGGAATTCCAGCGCCGTAGCAAAAACGCGCTGCCGGAAAACTGGCAGGCCGAATCGCAGAAATTCATTGAACAGCTGCAGGCTAATCCGGCAAAAATCGCCAGCCGTAAAGCCTCACAGAACGCGCTGGAAGCTTTTGGCAAACTGCTGCCGGAATACCTGGGCGGCTCCGCTGACCTGGCACCCAGCAACCTGACCATGTGGTCTGGCTCTAAGCCAATCAATGAAGATGCCGCGGGCAACTATATCCACTACGGCGTGCGCGAATTCGGCATGACCGCTATCGCTAACGGTATTACGCTGCATGGTGGTTTCCTGCCTTACACCGCCACCTTCCTGATGTTTGTGGAA
>DOOK01000223.1:687-3580 GCA_003512805.1 Erwinia sp.
CTTCCTGATGTTTGTGGAATATGCGCGTAACGCCGCCCGTATGGCTGCGTTGATGAAAATTCGTCAGGTGATGGTCTATACCCACGACTCTATCGGCCTGGGTGAAGATGGTCCAACGCACCAGCCGGTAGAGCAGCTGGCCAGCCTGCGCGTTACGCCGAACATGAGCGTATGGCGTCCGTGCGACCAGGTTGAGTCTGCGGTAGCCTGGAAATATGCGATTGAGCGTCACGACGGCCCAACCGCACTAATCTTCTCCCGCCAGAACCTGGCGCAGCAGGATCGTAACGCTGAACAGCTGGCTAACGTTGCCCGTGGCGCTTATATTCTGAAAGATTGCGACGGCACGCCGGAAGTGATCCTGATTGCAACGGGGTCTGAAGTGGAGCTGGCAGTCAGCGCTTACGAGAAGCTGAGCGCAGAAGGGCGTAAGGCTCGCGTGGTTTCCATGCCGTCTACCGATGCATTCGACAAGCAGGATGCAGCCTACCGCGAAGCCGTACTGCCGAAAGCGGTCGGCGCGCGCGTGGCGATTGAAGCCGGCATTGCTGACTACTGGTTCAAGTACACCGGCCTGCACGGCGCCGTGGTAGGTATGACCACCTTTGGCGAATCGGCACCTGCCGAGAAGCTGTTCGAAATCTTCGGCTTCACTGTAGACAACGTGGTGGCTAAAGCGAAAGCACTGCTGTAATCATCGGGGTTCGCCTGTTCAGTCAGGCGAACCTTCTTGCTGATCGGGCGGTATCCCGCAGGTGAAAATCCTGACCGGGCGGCACCAGCGGCTCTACCCGGTTTTTTATCCCGTTGCTTTCCGGGTCCTTCCTGTAGAGCCTGAGCTGGTCGCGTAAAATTTACCCTGCTGGTTGATCGAAAGCCATTCACACTCAGTAGAGCCATCTCTAAAGCCATTATCTTTCCCGGCTGCAGCATAACCCTTTCAGCCTGCCGCTAATTTCAGTACGCCGTGCCCGAATTTCTCCTTCGACTCGCCCGTTTTTCTGCACAAACACCGTTTTTTAGAATTGACCTTACCGCTGACGCTGCCGGTAATATGAATATCGCCCTCAGCGCTGATTTTGCCCACGATGATACAGGGATCCGAACCGTTGTCGTGTTTACAGGCACGCTGGCGGCGGAGGATACCGTTGCAGCGGAGAAGCTCTCCTCAAATTCACTGTCCGTCAGCAGGGCGGAGGCGTAGTTCAGCGAGTCACCGGGTTCCGGCGTTCTACTGAGGGCGCCTCCATCATGGAAACGGTTGTCAGAGGGAAAATTCTGATATTCAGCGAAAAAAGCGGGATAAATACGTAGATCGCGTGGTCAGGGGGGGATTTTAAAGTCAATATCAGTAAAAGCCACCTGACGCCTTTACCGGACAATTTGGCCCCGTATTTTATCCAGTCTCTTCTCTAAATGTGATGCAGGTCAGATTTTTAAACTGCCAATTGATCTGGCGCATTCCAATTATTCCGCATTGTCTTTATTGTAGCTGAACCGTTTCAACAAGCATTGGAACTGACCTGTTTCCGCTGAAAAAGCGATACGGTGACGTAAAAATTCCCTGTACAAACGGGGACGCCTGGCTCAGGCTAACGCTCGGTTTTGCACTGAATTTGGATGCAGGAGTGATATGACGGTTCGTATTGCCATCAACGGTTTTGGACGCATCGGGCGCAATGTGCTGCGTGCGCTTTATGAAACCGGCCGCCGCGCGGAGATAACCGTCGTGGCGATTAATGAGCTGGCGGAAGCGGCAGGCATGGCGCATCTGCTGAAATATGATACCAGTCACGGCCGTTTTGCATGGGACGTTCGTCAGGAGCGTGATCTGCTGTGGATAGGCGAGGATGCTGTCCGAATTTTGCATCGTGCCGCTATCACCGATCTGCCCTGGAAGGAGCTGAACGTGGATGTGGTGCTGGATTGCACCGGCGTTTGGGGCAGCCGCGCCGATGGCGAAGCGCATCTTGCCGCTGGGGCAAAAAAAGTGCTGTTCTCCCATCCGGGTGGTAACGATCTGGATGCTACCGTTGTTTACGGCGTTAACGAAAAAGCGCTGAAGGCAGACCATCGGATTGTCTCCAACGCTTCCTGTACCACGAACTGCATTATTCCTGTGATTAAGCTGCTGGATGATGCTTTTGGCATTGAGTCGGGGACGGTCACCACCATTCATTCCGCTATGCACGATCAGCAGGTTATCGATGCTTACCATACTGACCTGCGGCGGACTCGCGCAGCGAGCCAGTCCATCATTCCGGTCGATACTCGCCTTGCTGCCGGCATCACGCGTATTTTCCCAAAATTCAACGATCGTTTTGAAGCGATCGCCGTGCGCGTCCCGACAATCAACGTGACCGCCATTGATTTAAGCGTCAGCGTCCGCACGCCGGTAAACGCGTGCGAGGTTAACGCGCTGCTGCGAAACGCATCAGAAAAAGCATTTAGTGGTATAGTTGACTATACGGAACTACCGTTAGTCTCCATTGATTTCAACCACGATCCGCACAGTGCCATTGTGGACGGCACTCAAACGCGGGTCAGCGGACAGCACCTGATCAAAACGCTGGTCTGGTGCGACAACGAATGGGGCTTTGCTAACCGGATGATCGACACCACGTTAGCTATGGCCGCCAGCGGTTTCAGCCAGGGCGCGGACTGCGCCTTTAAAATTTAGAGAATCAACGAGAGGACTCACCATGTCAGTAATTAAAATGACCGATTTGGAACTTGCCGGGAAACGCGTACTGATTCGTTCTGATTTAAACGTGCCGGTTAAAGAGGGTAAAGTCACCTCTGACGCACGTATCCGTGCTTCACTGCCGACCATTGAAGCCGCGTTGAAACAGGGTGCGAAAGTGATGGTCACCTCCCACCTGGGCCGTCCGAC
>DOOK01000196.1 GCA_003512805.1 Erwinia sp.
GGTACGGTCTGGACATCGTGACCATCAACGCTGTTTATCCTTTCAACCAGGTGGATGATGCCCTGCTGGCAAAAACGGAAGCGTTGCTGAAGGACGCTAACGGCGTAGGGGCAAAAGCGCTGGTACTTTGTCCATTGAATGACGGCACGCCGATTTCTGCAGAAGAGACGATTAACGCGCTGAAAAAGCTGGCGCCATTGTTTGAACAATATGGCGTTGAAGGCCTGGTAGAACCGCTTGGCTTTCCAGTCAGCTCGTTGCGCTCCGCCGTGCATGCCCAGGCGTTAATCCGTGACGCTAACGTGCCTTTCCGCCTGTTACTGGACACCTTCCACCATCATCTGTATGAAAAGGCGGAAGAGGAATTTGAACACGGGATCGATATCGACAATATTGGTCTGGTCCACCTTTCGGGCGTCGAGGACACCCGCCCAACGGCGGAGCTGACCGATGAAGAGCGCATTATGCTAAGTAAGGGCGACCTGCTGAAAAGCGTGTCTCAGGTACAGCGGCTGGAACGCATGGGGTATCGCGGCGTGTACGCGCTGGAGCCTTTTTCTTCCATTATGGAAAGCTGGAGCGCGGCAGATATTGAGCGCGAAATACGTCAAAGCATCGACCTGTTGCAGGCATAACGTTTCCCAGAGCGCGGCCCAACACGGTTGCCATGCTCTCCCCCTTATTTCCTCTCTTTTATCTGTGTTGTTTCTGGCGGCCTGACGGCCGCCCTTTTTTTAATGTTTTTAGGCGGTTAACCGCTTTTTTTCTGCATGGCTGGCGTCATTGATAGCCTCCTGGCATAGCCGGATTTGCTATTGCCTTTTTCGCATGACTGTCGTCATTAACCTCTCTCTACACCAAACTTGCCGACCGGTAAAAAGCGGGCTGGCTTTCTCGTTATCAGCAAACGGTGTCAACGCCGCTCAGACTTTCTCAGAGGACATGTAAAGGGCTTTCACTGTTAACAGCATTGCCAGACAGACCAGTAACGCACTCAGCAGATAAATAACCGGTACGCCAGCATAGCTCATCACCAGTCCGGCCAGCGGCCCGGTAATGCCCAATGCGAGATCCATAAAGGCCGTATAGGTCGCCAATGCGCTGCCCTGATTCTGTGTGGGCACGGCCTTCACCGCTACCACGCCAATCGCCGGAAAGACCAGCGAGAAACCGGCACCGGTCAATAACGCGCCCAGCTTTGCCATCCACGGATCTGCCGCTCCCCAAACCAGAAACAGGCCAGCCGCCTCTACTGCAAAACAGATCGCGGCCACCCGCAATCCCCCCTGCCGGTTAATGGCGTTGGGAAATAGCAACCGTGTCCCGACGAAAGCGCAGCTAAACAGCGTCAGCGCCCAGGCGGCGCCATCCCACCCTTTGTCCTGATAGAAGAGCGTGATAAAAGTCGCGATCACACCAAAACCAGCGGAACCCATTGCCAGAATGATGCCAAAGCGCCAGACCTTGCCCAGCACGGCGCGAAAAGGCAGCGGCCTGCCCTTGCTGCTTTTGACGGTGGGTCGCGGCAGTGCCATCAGTATCGCCAGCAGCGCAATTACCGTCACGACGCCAGCCACCAGTAATAAACCGCCCCAGCGATAGATCCCCACCCCCAGCGGCGCGCCAACCGCCATCGCGCCATAGGTGAAAATGCCATTCCAGGAAATAACGCGTCCTATATGGTGCGATCCCACCACGCCCACTCCCCAAAGGGTTGAACCGGTCCCGGCGAAGCTTTGCCCTATCCCAAGGATAATCCTGCCGAGGCAGAGCAAAACCAGACTTGCCATGGGTATTGTCGCGCTCAACGCGGCAAGCGCATAACACAGCCCGCTGATAAGACAGCCGCAAAGCCCCAACACCACTACCTTTTTAGGCCCCAGCACATCGGCAAAGCGGCCCGCATGTGGACGACTGATCAGCGTGGCGAAATATTGCAGGCTGACCACCAGTCCGGCCCAGAACGCGCTGTAACCCATTACATCGTGAACATAACCGGGCAACACCGCCAGCGGCAGCCCAATAGTCAGGTAGGCAGCAAAATTGAAGATTACAACGGAAATAATGCGCAGGTTCAGACGTAAAGCGCCCGGAGCTTCCGGCGCGGGTTGTTCAGGCATAACAAGGCATATCCTGTCCGGGTGGCATGAATAATAACTATAACCTCATTTCCTTGTCGGCAGGCGGCTGGCGTATAAATTATGCCGTACAATATTTTTACCACTGCACCAGCCAGACCAGCCGTTGCTGGCGTATCCTGCCTGTTAGAATACGGCAGGTCGCGCTTCTGAGACGTTTTCTGAAAGCAGATGCCCCGCGGAAAACAGTCCTACACTTAATCACAAAAGCCTCAAGGAGAAGGAATGAACGTACCACAGCAGGAGAAGATGGGGCAGAATATGCTGCTAAAAATGGCGACACTGGTTGTGGTGTTGGCCGGCATTAAGGCGGCTTCGGCTATCCTGGTTCCCTTTTTACTGTCCCTGTTTCTGGCCATTATTTTAAACCCGCTGGTAACCGTACTGATGCGGCGTGGCGTCCGACGAGGGATGGCTATCAGCCTGGTGATTGCCGCAGTGCTGGTTGCTCTGGGGCTGCTGGTGGCGATGATTGCCGGCTCGGCAGATGAATTCTCTACCGTTTATCCGCAGCTTCAGCAGCAGATGACGCAAAAGCTGGCACAGCTTCAGCACGTTGTGGCGCCTTTTCATATCAATCTTTCTACTAATAGCCTGGCCGCGCGACTCGATCCCAACGCCATTATGGGCATGGCGACGCTGATCCTCAGCCAGTTTTCCGGCGCGCTGACCAACCTGGTGCTGCTGATTATGACGGTAGTGTTTATGCTGTTTGAGGTACATCACCTGCCCTATAAGCTGCGCTTTGCGTTAATCAATCCCAAAATTCGCATTGCCGGGCTCCATAAAGCGCTAAAGGGCGTCACCCATTATCTGGCGTTGAAAACGCTGATTAGCCTGATAACCGGGTTTTCCGTCTGGCTGGTGTTGATGTTGCTGGACGTAAAATTTGCCCTGATGTGGG
>DOOK01000306.1 GCA_003512805.1 Erwinia sp.
GGCGGCCATCACGGCTTCAATGTCTTTGTAAGCCATCGGGATTTCGTCGATAACCTCTTTATCTTTCCGGCACTCGACGTGCGCCGTAGCGCGTTTTTGGTCTTCGACGGTAAAGCGAGCTTTCGCTGCCGTGCGGCTCATGGTTCGTCCGGCGCCGTGGCTACAGGAGCAAAAGCTCTCTTCATTACCCAGGCCGCGCACGATAAAACTCTTCGCGCCCATCGAACCGGGGATGATGCCCATCTGCCCTTTTTGCGCCGAAACCGCGCCTTTACGCGTGACCAAAACCGATTCGCCAAAGTGGGTTTCCCGCTCCACGTAGTTGTGGTGGCAGTTCACCGCTTCCAGATGGGTGGTAAACGGTTTGGTGATAACCTGCGACATGGCCGCCAGCACGCGCTCCATCATTGCTTCGCGATTATGGCGAGCGTAATCCTGCGCCCAGCTCACTGCTTCCACATAATCGTTGAAGTGCCTGCTGCCTTCTTCAAAATAAGCGAGGTTACGATCCGGCAGATTGGCGATATGCCGCTGCATATCCTTTTGCGCCAGGGCGATAAACAGATTGCCGATAGCGTTCCCGATGCCGCGCGAGCCGCTGTGCAACATCACCCAGACCTGCTGGCACTCATCCAGGCAGACTTCAATAAAGTGGTTACCCGTCCCCAGCGTGCCCAGATGCTGATAGTTGTTGGTTTTAAACAACGACGGATGTTTTTGCGTCAGCGCCTTAAAGCGCGGCGCCAGTCTGGCCCAGTGGCGATCGACCTCCTGCGGCGGCGTCTGCCAGGCGCCTTTATCACGACCGGAACGGTTATTGGTACGGCCGTGCGGCACCGCCTGTTCAATGGCGCTGCGCACGCCCGACAGATTATCCGGCAGATCGCTGGCCATCAGCGAGGTGCGCACGGCAATCATGCCGCAGCCAATATCCACGCCGACCGCCGCAGGGATGATCGCGCCCTGGGTGGGGATCACGCTGCCGATAGTGGATCCTTTGCCCAGGTGGACGTCCGGCATCACCGCCAGATGACGAAAGATAAAAGGCATTTTTGCCGTATTCAGCAGCTGGTCGCGCGCTTCCGGTTCGACCGGCACGCCGTGGGTCCACATTTTTACCGGTACGCCATGCGCCTGCTGCAAAGTCTGATACGTGTTTTTCATTGTTGTTTTCCTCGTTGCTGTGCCTTAACCATTGCGAATGCCGTGCCAGAACGCCCGAATGAAGACAAATAAAAAATATCACTTTGAAATTTAAAGAGATTATTACAGTCCCTGAATCTGCGCATTGCCATTGCCGATACGCCAACTTATCTTAACGTATAGGGTATTTATCTTTCAGGATAAGCATGAAAAAGAACGTAGCGATCGGCGTATTAGGCACGGTGCTGGACAGGCGCGGCAAACGCGAGAAGCGCTGGAACAAATGGCGGCCTACCGTCGCGCTTTGCCAACAGGAAAATTTGCGGATCGACCGGCTGGAGTTGCTGCACCAGCCGCAGAGCGTCACGATGGCTCAGCAGGTCGCGGAGGATATCCGCCAGGTGTCGCCACAGACCGAAGTGGTGCTGCATAGCGTGGCGCAGAACGATCCCTGGGATTTTGAAGAGGTTTACGGTAGCTTTCTGGATTTTGTCAGCCGCTACGCTTTTGATACCGAAAATGAAGAGTATCTGGTGCATATCACCACCGGCACCCACGTGGCGCAGATTTGCTGGTTTCTGCTGACCGAAGCTCGCTATCTGCCCGCGCGCATCCTGCAAACTTCGCCTGCGGGCAAGTCGCCGGATGCGCCCGGCGCGCTGGGTCACTATTCCATTATCGACCTGGATTTAAGCCGCTATGCGACGCTGACCAGCCGTTTTCAGCGTGAGCAGCAGCACTCAACCTCGTTTTTAAAAGCCGGTATCGAGACGCGCAACCCGACGTTTAACGCCCTTATCGAGCAGATTGAGCGCGTGGCGTTGCGCTCGAATGCCCCGATATTGCTGACCGGCCCCACCGGCGCGGGCAAGTCTTTTTTGGCTGAACGCATCTATCAGCTACGCCATGACCGCCACCGCCTGGCCGGTAAATTCGTGGCGGTTAACTGTGCCACGCTGCGCGGCGACAATGCGATGTCCACGCTGTTTGGTCACGTTAAGGGCGCCTTTACCGGTGCCCAGCAGCCGCGCAGCGGATTGTTACGCGAAGCAGACGGCGGCATGCTGTTTCTGGATGAGATAGCCGAACTGGGGCTGGATGAACAAGCGATGCTGCTGCGCGCCATTGAAGAGAAACGCTTTTTCCCCTATGGCGCGGATAAAGAGGTCAGCAGCGATTTTCAGCTGATTGCCGGTACCCACAGGGATATGCCGCAGTGGGTTGCCGAGGGGCGCTTTCGCGAGGATCTGTTCGCCCGCATCAATATGTGGACTTTTCAACTACCTGGACTGGCCGAACGCCGTGAAGATATCGAACCCAACCTTGATTTTGAGCTGGCGCGCTATGCCCGTGAACAGCAGACGCAGGTGCGTTTTGATAAAGAAGCGAGAAGCCATTTTCTGCGCTTCGCCTGTTTGACGGAAGCGAGCTGGCGAGGCAACTTCCGCGAACTGAGCGCGGCCGTCACGCGTATGGCAACCCTGGCGGAACAGGGACGAATTTCGCTGGCGCTGGCGGAGGAAGAGATCGCCCGGCTACGCAGCACCTGGCGCACGACGGCCTCGACAGCGGCACTGCCTGAACGTACCGGGGCGCAGTACGATCTCTTTGACGAATGCCAGCTACAGACGGTGCTGAGCGTCTGCCGCGCGTCGGATTCGCTTTCTGAAGCGGGCCGACGCCTGTTTGCCGTCTCCCGCCAGAGCAAAAAACAGCCCAACGATGCCGATCGCCTGCGTAAGTATCTGGCACGGTTTGGGCTGAGCTGGGAAGAAGTCAGAGGGTAACGTAACCGGCCGTTTTTGCAGCCTTGCCTGACGCTGCACGGCTGCAAAAGCGGGTCAGGCTATTGTCCTTCGAAGCCGTAGTATTGCACCGGAAGCCGCTGGCCGTTCACTTCCAGATCGCGCCACGGCTTAGCTACAGTTCCAGGTATTTTATCCCGCAGAGTCGGCTCCAGCCTTTCCGACAGCGTCACGCTACCAATCTGATTCCAGCCAGTGGCCTGGTGG
>DOOK01000308.1 GCA_003512805.1 Erwinia sp.
CTGGGCGGCTACGTGAAGATGCTCGACGAACGTGTCGAAAGCGTGCCGCCTGAGCTTCGCCATCTCTCCTTTAACAACAAAACCGTTGCGCAGCGTGCCGCTATTATCAGCGCCGGACCCCTGGCTAATTTCCTGTTTGCCATCTTTGCTTACTGGCTGGTTTTTATCATCGGTGTGCCTGGCGTTCGGCCGGTAGTTGGCGAAATAGTAAGCGGCTCGCAGGCGGCAGAGGCGCAAATTGCGCCTGGAATGGAACTTAAAGCCGTTGATGGTATCGAAACGCCTGACTGGGAAGCTGTGCGAATGGCGCTGGTAGCGAAAATTGGCGACCAGCAAACGACGCTCAGCGTGGCGCCTTTTGGCTCGAACCAGGTGAAGGACGTCCGGCTTGATTTGCGTAACTGGCATTTTGCGCCTGACAGAGAAGATCCGGTTGCTTCTTTGGGCATGCATCCTCGGGGCCCACAGGTCGAAACCGTGCTGGCGGACATTCAGACCGGCTCGGCTGCGGCAAGAGCAGGTTTGCAAGCGGGCGACAGGATCGTTAAAGTCGGGGGTCAGCCGTTAGCTCAGTGGCAGCAGTTTGTCGCCGAAGTTCGCGACAGTCCGGGCAAACCGCTGAAGGTAGAAGTGGAGCGACAGGGCGCCTTCATAGACCTGACGTTGACGCCGGATAGTAAGCCGGGGAACAAAGTGGAAGGATTTGCGGGCGTTGTCCCACGTATCGTTCCGCTGCCGGATGAATATAAAACGGTTCGCCAGTATGGGCCGTTTGCGGCCGTTGGTGAGGCCAGCGTGAAGACCTGGCAGCTGATGAAGCTGACGGTGACCATGCTGGGCAAGCTGATAGTTGGCGAAGTGAAGTTGAATAATCTCAGCGGGCCGATTTCGATCGCCCAGGGTGCTGGGATGTCGGCGGAATATGGCTTGATTTATTACCTGATGTTTCTTGCGCTGATAAGCGTGAATCTTGGGATTATCAATCTGTTCCCCTTGCCGGTATTAGATGGTGGACATTTGCTGTTTCTGGCGATCGAAAAGATCAAAGGTGGGCCGGTGTCTGAGCGAGTTCAGGACTTCAGTTATCGCATTGGCTCGGTTTTGCTGGTGCTGTTAATGGGGCTTGCACTATTCAATGATTTCTCGCGTCTCTGACAGAATCAAACCTGTCCGATGTGAGAACCAGTTAGGAAGAATGCATAACAACGATGGCGATGAAAAAGTTGCTCATAGCGTCGCTGCTGTTTAGCAGCGCCACCGTATACGCGGCAGATGGCTTCGTGGTGAAGGATATCCATTTCGAAGGCCTGCAGCGAGTCGCCGTCGGGGCGGCATTGCTCAGTATGCCTGTCCGCGTAGGAGATACCGTCTCCGATGATGATCTCAGTAATACCATCCGCGCCCTTTTTGCGACCGGGAACTTCGAAGATGTTCAGGTACTGCGCGACGGCAATACGCTGATCGTTCAGGTGAAAGAGCGTCCAACCATTGCCAGCATCACCTTCTCCGGCAACAAAGCGGTGAAGGATGACATGCTTAAGCAGAACCTTGAAGCCTCAGGCGTGCGCGTGGGCGAAGCGCTGGATCGCACCACTATCTCGACTATCGAGAAAGGGCTGGAAGACTTCTACTACAGCGTCGGTAAATATAGCGCCAGCGTCAAAGCTGTGGTTACGCCGCTGCCGCGTAACCGTGTCGATCTGAAGCTGGTCTTCACCGAAGGCGTCTCGGCAAAAATTCAACAGATTAACGTGGTCGGTAATAAGGCCTTCAGCTCGGACGAGCTGATCTCCCGCTTCCAGCTGCGTGATGAAGTGCCGTGGTGGAACCTGGTCGGTGACCGTAAATACCAGAAGCAGAAACTGGCAGGCGACCTGGAAACCCTGCGTAGCTTCTATCTGGATCGCGGCTACGCGCGCTTTAACATTGATTCTACGCAGGTCAGCCTGACGCCGGATAAAAAAGGTATCTACATCACCATCAACATCACCGAAGGCGATCAATACAAGCTTTCCGGCGTAGTGGTGAACGGCAGCATGGCGGGGCATTCGGCAGAAGTAGAATCCCTGTCCAAAATTCAGCCGGGCGAACTCTATAACGGTGCCAAAGTCACCAAAATGGAAGACGACATCAAGAAGATGTTCGGTCGCTACGGTTATGCCTATCCGCGCGTCATGACGCAGCCAGAAATCAACGATGCGGATAAAACCGTCAAGCTGCACGTTAACGTAGACGCGGGCAATCGCTACTACGTGCGTAAAGTGCGTTTTGAAGGCAACGACACCTCAAAAGATTCCGTTTTGCGCCGCGAAATGCGCCAGATGGAAGGGGCATGGCTGGGTAGCGATCTGGTCGAGCAGGGCAAAGAGCGCCTGAATCGTACCGGCTACTTCGAAACGGTTGAAACCGATACGCAGCGCGTGCCTGGCGCTCCCGATCAGGTGGACGTGGTCTACAAGGTTAAAGAGCGCAATACCGGTACCTTCAACTTCGGTGTCGGTTACGGTACGGAAAGCGGCGTTAGCTTCCAGGTTGGCGTGACGCAGGAAAACTGGCTGGGCACCGGTAATACCGTGGGCATCAGCGGCACCAAAAATGATTACCAGACCTATGCTGAATTCTCACTGACCGACCCGTACTTTACGGTCGACGGTGTCAGCCTGGGCGGCCGCGTCTTCTACAACGACTTTAAAGCGGATGACGCGGATCTGTCTGACTATACCAACAGAAGCTATGGTCTGGACGGGACGCTGGGCTTCCCGGTTAATGAAAACAACACGCTGCGCGTGGGCCTGGGCTATGTCCATAACGACCTGTCTAACATGCAGCCGCAGATTTCAATGTTCCGTTATCTGCGCTCCGTGGGACAGAATCCAGACCAGAACAAGGATGCTGAATATTCAGCAGACGACTTCACGTTTAACTACGGCTGGACGTATAACACGCTGGACCGCGGCTTCTTCCCAACGTCGGGTAACCGTACCAACCTGAATGGTAAAATTACCATCCCAGGGTAAGACAATGCCTTCTATAAAGCGACGCTGGATACGCAGCAGTATATGCCGCTGAATCAGGATCGTACCTGGGTACTGTTGGGACGTGGGCGTGTAGGTTACGGTGATGGGCTGAGCGGCAAAGAACTGCCGTTCTACGAGAACTTCTATGCGGGTGGTTCAAGCACCGTACGTGGTTTCCGCTCCAATACCATTGGACCAAAAGCGGCCTATTACAATAACAACTCCAGCACCTGTTCAACGGGAACGCTGTGTGATTCCAACGATGCCGTGGGCGGTAACGCCATGGCGACAGCCAGCGCTGAGCTGATTACGCCAACGCCGTTCCTTAGCGAAAAATACGCTAACTCCGTGCGTACCTCACTGTTTGTCGATGCCGGTACCGTGTGGGATACCGCATGGGAAAATACCGCAGAGACGCGTGCAGCAGGCATCCCGGATTACAGCGACCCGGGCAATATTCGTATGTCCGCCGGTTTGGCGCTGCAGTGGATGTCGCCACTGGGGCCACTGGTGTTCTCATATGCTCAGCCGTTTAAGAAATATGATGGAGATAAAGCCGAGCAGTTCCAGTTTAATATTGGTAAAACCTGGTAAGCTGCTACGCTTTGCAAACTTTGAGAAAAGCGCTGTCTGACTTTTCTCAACGCTCGCGGTGTGATACCGCGAGTATCGCGCCGTTCACGGGCAGCCTCGTGCTGCCTTAACGCGCAACACATGTGTCTTTGACACAAACGTTGATGGTAAGGAGTTTATAGTGAAAAAGTTGTTGTGTGCCGCAGGCCTCTCTCTCGCTCTGGCAGTTTCCGCTGGCGCTCAGGCTGCTGATAAAATTGCAGTGGTAAACGTTTCCAGCATTTTCCAACAGTTACCGGCGCGTGCGACAGTTGCGAAACAGCTTGAAAACGAGTTTAAAGGCCGTGCAACTGAACTGCAGGGAATGGAACGCGATCTGCAAACTAAAATGCAGCGTCTGCAGCGTGATGGTTCTACCATGAAAGCAAGCGAGCGCAGCCGTCTGGAAAAAGACGTGATGGCACAGCGTGAAACCTTCTCCAGCAAAGCGCAGGCTTTCGAGCAGGATAACCGCCGCCGTCAGGCCGAAGAGCGTAACAAAATCCTGAGCCGTATTCAGGATGCCGTGAAAAAAGTGGCGTCTGACGAAGGTTACGATGTCGTGGTCGATGCCAATGCCGTGGCTTATGCCAGCTCATCTAAAGACATCACTGCTGATGTTCTGAAACAGGTTAAATAATCAATGTCTTCAATTCGACTGGCTGATTTAGCCCAGCAGTTGGATGCAGATTTGCACGGAGATGGCGATATCGTCATCTCCGGCATTGCTTCTATGCACTCCGCCCAATCCGGTCAAATCACCTTTCTTGCCAACAGTCGCTATCGCGAACAGCTTGCGACCTGCCAGGCTTCCGCCGTGGTGCTACAGGCTGCGGACATAGAATTTTGCCAGAGTGCCGCTCTGGTAGTGAAAGACCCTTATCTGACCTATGCGCGTATGGCGCAGATTCTGGACACCACGCCTCAGCCAGCGACGAATATTGCGCCAGGCGCAGTTATCGACGCGACGGCGAAGCTGGGTAACAATGTTTCCGTCGGCGCGAACGCCGTTATCGAATCTGGCGTCGAGCTGGGTGATAACGTAGTGATTGGTGCCGGCTGCTTTATCGGTAAAAAAACCCGCATTGGTGCAGGTACGCGCCTGTGGGCCAACGTTTCCGTTTATCACGAAGTGCAAATCGGCGAAAACTGTCTGATCCAGTCAGGCACCGTCATCGGCGCGGACGGCTTTGGTTACGCCAACGATCGCGGCAACTGGGTGAAAATTCCCCAGCTGGGTACGGTCATTATTGGCGATCGCGTAGAGATTGGCGCCTGTACCACTATCGATCGCGGCGCGTTGGATAACACTCAGATTGGGAATGGTGTTATCATTGACAACCAATGCCAGATTGCACACAACGTGGTGATTGGCGACAATACTGCGGTAGCAGGCGGCGTGATCATGGCCGGTAGCCTTAAAATTGGCCGCTACTGCATGATTGGCGGCGCCAGCGTGATCAACGGCCACATGGAAATATGTGACAAAGTGACGGTAACGGGGATGGGAATGGTTATGCGACCAATCACGCAACCTGGGGTATACTCGTCCGGGATCCCGCTGCAACCGAATAAAAACTGGCGTAAAACCGCCGCACTGGTCATGAACATCGATGAGATGAGCAAGCGCTTAAAAGCTGTTGAGCGTAAAGTCAGCGCGGAGTAAGCGTCTGGTTGTTGAACGGCCTTCACTATTCCGCCGCACCTTGTGGAATATAAAAAGAATGCTAAGCATGGAAGGCTGGTGCACGGAAACTGATTTGCGGCCTGCGGACGAGTGACTCGTTGCAGGCCGTGTTATTGATGCCATCAGAATTTTTTAGGACAGGAAGAGTATTTTGACTACTGAAACTCATACTCTGAAAATTGAAGAGATTATTGAACTGCTGCCGCACCGTTACCCGTTTCTGCTGGTCGATCGCGTACTGGAATTTGAAGAACACAAGTTTCTGCGTGCGGTAAAAAACGTATCGGTCAACGAACCGTTTTTCCAGGGCCATTTCCCTGGTAAACCGATTTTTCCAGGCGTGCTGATTTTAGAAGCCATGGCGCAGGCGACCGGTATTCTGGCGTTTAAAAGCGTGGGCAAACTTGAGCCAGGCGAACTGTACTATTTTGCCGGTATTGACGAGGCTCGCTTCAAGCGTCCGGTCGTTCCAGGCGATCAGATGATTATGGAAGTCACCTTCGAGAAAACCCGCCGTGGTCTTACCCGCTTTAAGGGCGTGGCGACCGTTGACGGTAAAATTGTCTGCGAAGCAACCATGATGTGTGCCCGCAGCCGGGAGGCGTAATTCGTGATTGATGAAACTGCTGTTATCCACCCCAGTTCTGTGATTGAAGAGGGCGCCATTATTGGCGCTCGCGTGCATATTGGCCCGTTTTGCTTTATCGGCGCTGACGTCGAGATTGGCGAAGGCACGGTGCTGAAATCGCATGTAGTCATCAATGGCCACACTAAAATTGGTAAAGAGAACACGATTTACCAGTTTGCTACCATTGGCGAAGCTAACCAGGATCTGAAATATGCTGGCGAGCCAACCCGCGTGGAAGTTGGCGATCGCAACAGCATTCGCGAAAGCGTGACCATCCATCGCGGCACCTCGCAGGCGGATGGTCTGACTAAAGTGGGCAGTGATAACCTGCTGATGGTCAATGTGCACGTGGCGCACGACTGTATCATTGGCGATCGCTGCATCCTTGCCAATAACGCTACGCTTGGCGGCCACGTCACCGTGGATGACTTTGCCATTATTGGCGGGATGACAGCCGTTCATCAGTTCTGCATTATTGGCGCACACGTGATGGTAGGCGGCTGTTCTGGCGTCGCTCAGGACGTACCGCCTTTCGTGATCGCCCAGGGCAACCACGCCACGCCGTTTGGTATCAACCTGGTTGGCCTGCAGCGTCGTGGCTTCAGCAAAGAAGCGCTACATGCGATCCGCAACGCTTATAAGGTGCTTTATCGCAGCGGTAAGACGCTGGACGAAGCGAAGCCGGAAATTGCCGACATCGCTCGCGAGCACCCTGAAGTGCAGCCTTTCTTTGATTTCTTCGCCCGCTCAACCCGGGGTCTGATCCGTTAAGCCCATGCCTCAACCATTAACGATAGCCCTGGTCGCCGGAGAAACCTCCGGCGATATTCTTGGTGCCGGTCTGATCCGCGCCCTGAAGAGCAAGCATCCGGATACGCGCTTTGTCGGCGTTGCCGGGCCGCTAATGCAGGCGGAAGGCTGCGAAGCCTGGTACGAAATGGAAGAGCTGGCGGTGATGGGCGTTGTGGAAGTGCTGGAGCGCCTGCCGCGCCTGCTGAAAATTCGCCGCGATCTGACGCAGCGATTCAGCGAGCTTAAGCCGGATGTTTTTGTCGGCATCGATGCGCCAGACTTTAATATCACGCTGGAAGGCCGCCTTAAACAGCGTGGCATCCGCACTATCCACTATGTCAGCCCCTCCGTATGGGCGTGGCGACAGAAGCGCGTCTTTAAGATCGGCCGCTCTACCGATCTGGTGCTGGCCTTTTTACCGTTTGAAAAAGCCTTTTACGATCGCTATAACGTTCCCTGCCGCTTTATTGGCCATACAATGGCCGATGCGATGCCGATCGAGCCGGATAAACGTGCCGCGCGACGGGAGCTGGGCATTGCGGAAGAGGTGCCCTGTCTGGCGCTTTTACCAGGTAGCCGCAACGCAGAAGTAGAAATGCTCAGCGCCGATTTCCTGCGTA
>DOOK01000391.1 GCA_003512805.1 Erwinia sp.
TATGTCAGGATATCCTTCAGGAAAAGGTGCATCTGAGACGCCCGTTTCCCAAAGTATGTTTAGCTTGTTTTATCGCCATAAATGTTAAGTTTTTTTTACTATTAATTTGCCGTAACTACAGTGTACTGGCGCTTTATTTTTTTAGATGCGTCTTACACTGACCGCGCCGGGCTAAATTCGGCGGACGGCTGGGCGATAACAGAATCTAGCGACAGTGCTTGATGATCAACCTGACGCGCAGGTTTGCTGTACCAAACGTATACATCTGTCAGCGGCCTTGCGACGGTATCAGCCGGGCATATTGGGCCGCTGGGATAACACGTTTGTGATAGACGGTGATGACGAGCCACCAGGCCGCATTACTCACGGTTGCCTCTTTATCATTTTGATAAATAAGGCAATAACACCAGGGTAGTACTATCTTAAAAATCTTATAAAGTGAAGAAAACATGACCAGTGCAAATCGTCCAATTCTTAATCTCGATCTCGATCTGCTCAGAACGTTTGTGGCCGTCGCCGATCTGAATACCTTTGCAGCAGCTGCAGCAGCAGTCTGTCGTACACAGTCTGCCGTCAGTCAGCAGATGCAGCGTCTGGAGCAGCTGGTAGGTAAAGAGCTGTTCGCCCGACACGGCCGTAACAAGCTGCTGACCGAGCACGGTATCCAGCTGCTGGGCTATGCCAGAAAAATCCTGCGCTTTAACGATGAGGCCTGCACCTCACTGATGTACAGCAACATTCAGGGTGTGCTGACGATTGGCGCGTCTGACGATACGTCAGACACTATCCTGCCTTTCCTGCTCAACCGTGTGACTTCGGTTTATCCAAAACTGGCAATCGATGTTCGCGTTAAGCGTAATCCCTTCATGATGGAAATGTTGAATCAGGGCGAAGTCGATCTGGTTGTCACCACTTCCAGCCCGATGAACTTTACCTGGCAGGTGCTGCGTACTTCGCCAACGCTCTGGTATTGTGCGGCAGATTACGTGTTCCAGCGTGGAGAAGCTATCCCTCTGGTACTGCTTGACGAGCCAAGCCCTTATCGTGATATGGCTATCGATCACCTCAACGAGGCCGGTATCCCATGGCGCATCTCTTATGTTGCTTCTACGCTGGCTGCCGTGCGCGCTGCCGTTAAAGCAGGTCTGGGCGTCACCGCGCGTCCGGTTGAGATGATGAGTCCGGAGCTGCGCGTGATGGGGGCAGCAGAAGGCTTACCGATGCTGCCGGACACGGAATACCTGCTGTGCCGCAATCCGGAAAGCGACAACGAGCTGGCGCTGGCTATTTTTAATGCCATGGAGTCGAGCAACGATCCTTACAATCTGACCGCTACCGGTCAGGATCGCTCCGCTTTTGCGGATGAAGATGAGTAAAAAAAGGTTTTCTATAATCTTTTGATTTATCGTCAAAAATAATAAGTTACCTGTTTAAATAAGCTTTTCGGAACACGCTCTGTTTCGGAAAGCTTTTTTTATGGGTTTTTTACAGGATTCAAAGCCAGTTTCACCTGCCTTTTCCTTGTCGCTGGTTTAAAACAGACCAGTGTTCATTGCTGCCCTCTTCGACAGGCCATTTTCAGAAATTAAAAATCAGCCTGGATTGATTTTGCTCATTTCTGTTTGGCTATTTTTTTCTCATAAAGGCTAAAACCGTGTGCTGGATCAAAAAAATAACCCCTTTAAGGGGAAGGAAATACAGACAATTCCTGCCAAAATAACCCGTGTTAAAACCGCGATCCATGCAGGGAAATACCCGCTACACTTTAGTGCAGGGTCGATCACTGACACGATTTAGCGCAATATTTGCGCACCAAATGTTAAATAAATGCTACTTGTGTAAAATAACCTACAGATACTTTTATGAAAGTTGACAGAAGGTTATGTAAAGGAGTAAAAAACCCCATAAAATTGCTGCTTAATCAACAAAGACAGCATAGTTTATCTGGTTTTTTATTTTTCCCCTTGAATCGAGGCTTCAGCCAACTGCCGTGCATGAGAGCAGCCCCTGACGCCCCTTTATTGAGTTAAGCAGAGTGTATGTCAACAACCACTGAAGTCGTCGCTCATCACTGGGCGTTTGCCGTATTTCTTATCGTCGCCATAGGTCTGTGCTGTGCAATGTTGGCCGGAGCGTGGTTTCTGGGCGGAAAAGCGCGCGGAAGATACACAAATACCCCTTTTGAGTCCGGCGCCGCGCCGGTCGGTACCGCTAAGCTGCGCATGTCCGCCAAGTTTTATCTGGTGGCAATGTTCTTCGTCATTTTTGACGTGGAAGCGCTCTATCTGTACGCATGGTCGACCGCCATCCGCGAGAGCGGCTGGATCGGCTTTATCGAAGCCACCATCTTTATTTTGGTACTGCTTGCCGGGCTGGTTTATCTGGTGCGGATCCGCGCGCTGGACTGGGCTCCTGCACCTCGCCGTGTGGTAGCCAAAACAACCACCGTTTCGCATTCCCATCGTCACACGCAGTAAAAGCGAGGCATAACAATGGATTATACGCTAACCCGCGCAGACCCAAACGGCGATAACGATCGCTACCCGCTGCAGAAGCAGGAGATCGTTACCGACCCGCTGGAAAAGCACGTTCATCAAAGCGTTTATATGGGCAAGCTCGAACACGCTTTGCACGATATGGTGAACTGGGGACGTAAAAACTCTCTGTGGCCGTTTAACTTCGGCCTTTCCTGTTGTTACGTAGAAATGACAACTTCCTTTACCTCCGTGCACGACGTGGCGCGATTTGGTTCCGAAGTTATCCGCGCCTCGCCTCGCCAGGCCGATTTCATGGTGGTAGCCGGTACGCCTTTTACCAAAATGGCCCCGGTGATTCAGCGTCTTTACGATCAGATGTTGGAACCTAAGTGGGTCATTTCGATGGGGGCCTGCGCCAACTCCGGCGGCATGTACGATATCTATTCCGTGGTGCAGGGCGTAGACAAATTCCTGCCGGTTGACGTTTATATTCCTGGCTGTCCGCCGCGCCCCGAAGCCTATATGCAGGCGCTGCTGCTGCTGCAGGAATCGATCGGTAAAGAGCGCCGCCCGCTTTCCTGGGTCGTCGGCGATCAGGGCGTTTATCGCGCCAACATGCAGTCCGAACGTGAAAGGAAGCAGGGCGAACGCATTGCGGTCACCAACTTGCGCACCCCGGACGAAATTTAAGAGTTAATGGACAAGGCCCATTCAGCACGCAGAAAAAAATAATACGCGGGCGGCCTGTCCTGACGCCAATACTGAGTGCCTGTCGACAGGCCCACATGGTGAACGACCTATGACAGATTTAACCACGCAAGATCTCGCTCAGCCTGACTGGCAAACCCGTGATCACCTGGATGATCCGGTGATCGGCGAATTGCGTAACCGTTTTGGGCCAGATGCCTTTACCGTTCAGCCAACCCGTACCGGCATTCCGGTGGTTTGGGTGAGACGCGAACAATTATTGGAAATCATCACGTTTCTGCGCAAGCTGCCGAAGCCCTACGTCATGCTGTACGATTTACACGGCATGGATGAACGCCTGCGCACACATCGCGCCGGCCTGCCGGCAGCAGATTTCTCCGTTTTCTATCACCTGCTGTCCATTGAACGCAATCGCGACATCATGCTCAAGGTGGCACTGTCCGAAAACGATCTGCACGTGCCTACCATCACCAAAATTTTCGCCAATGCCAACTGGTACGAGCGCGAAACCTGGGAGATGTTTGGGATTACCTTTGATGGCCACCCGCACCTGACGCGCATCATGATGCCGCAAACGTGGGAAGGCCATCCGCTGCGTAAAGACTATCCGGCGCGTGCGACCGAGTTCGATCCCTTCGAGCTGACGAAGCAGAAAGAAGATCTGGAAATGGAGGCGATGACCTTCAAACCGGAAGAGTGGGGGATGAAGCGCGGTACCGCCAACGAGGACTTTATGTTCCTCAACCTCGGGCCTAACCACCCCTCTGCGCATGGTGCTTTCCGTATTATTCTGCAGCTGGACGGCGAAGAGATCGTCGACTGCGTACCGGATATCGGCTATCACCATCGCGGCGCGGAAAAGATGGGCGAACGCCAGTCCTGGCATAGCTACATTCCCTATACCGACCGTATTGAATACTTGGGCGGTTGCGTAAACGAGATGCCTTACGTGCTGGCTGTAGAAAAGCTGGCGGGTATTAAAGTGCCTGAGCGCGTGGACGTTATTCGCGTAATGCT
>DOOK01000389.1 GCA_003512805.1 Erwinia sp.
ACCATCGAGAACAGGAGGCCGTTTTGCAGATTGCCCAGCAGCCAGCCGACGGCAACGGGCAGGCAAAGCACCAGCGTCTGCCGCAGGGCATAGTTAACTTCGGGATGGTAGATGAGTCGGCGCCACATTGCTCTGTATCCGCTGAAAGGCGCAATGCATGCATTGCGCCATACAATCAGCGTAGCTAGCGTGTGCCGTAGACCACGATGGTTTTACCGTGCGCGGAGATCAGGTTCTGATCTTCCAGCATCTTCAGGATGCGGCCGACGGTTTCGCGCGAGCAGCCGACGATTTGGCCAATTTCCTGGCGGGTGATTTTAATCTGCATTCCATCCGGGTGAGTCATGGCATCCGGCTGCTTAGCCAGATTCAACAGCGTTTGCGCGATGCGACCTGTCACATCGAGGAAAGCTAAATTGCCCACTTTCTCAGAGGTCACCTGAAGACGACGTGCCATCTGTGAAGAGAGGCGCATCAGGATCTCCGGGTTAACCTGGATCAGCTGACGAAACTTCTTATAGGAGATTTCTGCCACTTCGCAGGCTGTTTTCGCCCGCACCCAGGCGCTGCGCTCCTGACCTTCTTCAAACAGGCCAAGTTCACCGATAAAATCGCCCTGGTTAAGGTAAGAAAGGATCATCTCCTTGCCTTCTTCATCCTTGATGAGCACCGCTACCGCGCCTTTGACGATGTAGTAAAGGGTTTCTGCTTTCTCACCCTGGTGGATCAGCGTGCTTTTGGATGGATACTTATGAATATGGCAATGTGACAGGAACCATTCAAGTGTCGGGTCTGTTTGCGGTTTGCCGAGAACCATTCGCTGTTATCCTCTGTTGTTATCGTGCCTAAATACAGGGGCAGAGTTCCCTGACAGGCGTTGAAATAGTCAAGCGCTTCCCATGCAGGAAAGTTATTCGGCTCTCTGTTGAGTGCCGGGCTCGTTATGTCGTCCCGTTTCGTCTGGTCTGTAGAGTACTGACGAAATACAGCCTTGTTTGTAGCACAGCTTTGCATGGGTGTCTTCTGTTGTCTCGCTTCAGCATAGCGCTAAATCTGCCGCTATGCTGTTTAGTGACCTTAAACCGACCGCGGCTTAACTGAATGAATTAGAGGAGTTTGTTATGCAGGCGAGCATAAAATGGGTGGAAGGGCTGACCTTTTTGGGAGGATCCTCATCGGGTCATCAGGTCGTGATGGACGGTAACGCGGGCGATAAAGCCCCCAGCCCGATGGAAATGCTGCTGATGGCGGCGGGCGGCTGCAGCGCGGCCGAAGTGGTGGCCATTCTGCAAAAAGGACGGTTTACCGTGGAGAACTGTGAGGTAAAGCTAACGTCAGCCCGGCGTGAGAAGCCGCCGCAGTTGTTTACCCATATCAACCTGCATTTTATCGTCAGCGGTAGCGGGCTGACGGACAAGGCGCTGGCGCGCGCGGTCAGTCTGGCGGTCGAAAAATATTGCCCAATTGCGCTGATGTTGGGCAAAGGCGTTACCCTTACCCATAGCTATACGGCGGTGTGTTAATGGATAGCTTTACCTTCCATCAGTCGCTTGACCAGCGGGCCCATAATCAGCTCCATCGCCAGGCCCATTTTGCCGCCCGGCACCACCAGCGTATTGATATGAGAGATAAAAGAACCTTGCAGCATCGCTAAGAGGAAAGGGAAATCAATGTGCTCCAGCGCCTGAAAATGGATGACAACAAAGCTCTCGTCGAGCGAAGGTATGCCTCGCGCGGCAAAGGGATTGGATGTATCTACGGTCGGCACCCGTTGGAAGTTGATATGGGTACGGGAAAACTGTGAGGTGATAAAATTAATGTAATCGTCCATCGAGCGCACCACGGAATCCATTACCGCTTCGCGTGAATGACCGCGTTCGCTGGTATCCCGGATCATTTTCTGGATCCACTCCAGGTTTACGATAGGCACTACCCCCACCAGCAGATCGACATGCTGCGATACATTGTTCTGTGGTGTGACCACTCCGCCGTGCAGGCCTTCGTAAAACAGCACGTCGGTGGGTTCCGGCAGCGGCTGCCACGGCGTAAAAGTGCCGGGAACCTGGTTCCAGGGCACTGCTTCGTCATAGGTATGAAGATATTTTCTGGACTGGCCACTGCCGCTGCGGCCATATTCCGCGAAGGTGTTTTCCAGCAGCGAAAAATCGTTGGCCTCCGGGCCAAAATAGCTGATGTGGCGACCCATATCGCGCGCTTTGCGGATTGCCATATCCATTTCGGGACGGGTATAGCGATGGAAGCTGTCGCCTTCCACTTCCGCCGCGTGCAAATTCAACTGCTGGAAAATTTTGCGGAAGGCCAGGCTGGTGGTGGTGGTGCCTGCGCCGCTGGAGCCGGTCACGGCAATCACGGGATGTAGGGCGGACATAAGCGGGTTTCCTGTGAACGTTATTCCGCCATTGTTATCACGTTTTGCTATGGCATGTCATCTTCTGTGCGATGGCGGCCACCCGGTAAAAATCATTCAATAAAGCTAAGCGCGAACAGCGGTTTAGCCGCCAGGGAAACGAGATCCTCGTCTTCCGGATAGCTCAGCTGCAAAGGAAAGAAGACAGCACCGCCCACAATACTTCTGCCTTCATGACTGCGGGTATGCAGCCCCCACATATTCTGATAAGTCATCGGGACTTTTTTGCCTTCCTGTAAGGTGTAACCGATATAGAGCATGATATGGCCGTCAATATGGATAAGCGTGGTAAACGGTCTGCCGTTTTTTATCAGGTAATCAAGGCGGTCTGCCGGGCTCAGCGAACTGATATCCTTAACCCGGCCGCTTGTGGCCTCGGCCGCAGAGTTACGCGGTAAAAAAATGCCGAAGGGCATTAACAGGCTGCGCATTTCCTGCGAACAGTCATTGTGAAAATTAAAGTCTCCCCAGCCGTACTGCTTGCCCTGCATGGATTTCATCAGGACGGCGATATTAGCGGGCGTCATTTGCAGCGGCATAGACGCCAGCGTATCTGCCTGTGCGCTGACCCATTTGATCTGTGCGCTACCCCCTGCCTGCTTCACAGGGATCGCGACGCTCAAGCCATTGCGATCCTGACGTATGGGCAGAATCGTACCGGGGCGGGCGATAAAATGGAAAACGTCGCCTTCATAGACGGAAACGGGTTCTTTGATATAGGCGCCCAGCTGCCGATCCGCCAGCGCCCGCCAGTTTTCGACGAACGCATCACTTACGCTGGCTATATCATCGCTTTTTACCCAGGCAATCACAGTCGGCGTGACGATATACTTCCAGGCCTTATCATTACTGGTCGTCAACACATAGACAGGCGTGCCGGCGCGTATTGCAGAAACCTGGATATTATCGAAGGGATATCCCTCACCCGCCCGACGCGGATCGCTAAACACTGGATCAATGGCGGGCAAGGCTCTTGCCAGCGTCTCCCGAACGGTGATAGCCCGGCCTGCGTAAGCATCAGGGAGCGTGACGGTGGCATTGGCTCTGACCTGATTTTTCCAGGCGAGACTGAGCAACCTGAAATTTATTCCCTAATAGTCCGCCTCGGCGGATAAATATTTTTTTAACTCATCATAGATCGAAAGAGCG
>DOOK01000357.1 GCA_003512805.1 Erwinia sp.
AGCCGGGACCGAAATCATCAGCTCATCGTCGGCGCTCTTTATCACGCGACCTGAAATCACATTATGATCGCCCATGAACTTGGCGACGAAGGCAGTTGCCGGGCGCTCAAACACGGTGCGCGGATGAGCGGCCTGCTCGATGCGACCATCATTCATGATGACGATGATATCGGCGAGCGCCATTGCCTCTTCCTGGCTGTGCGTCACATGGACGAAGGTGATGCCAAGCGAGGTCTGGAGCTTTTTAAGCTCCGCCCGCATACGGATTTTCAGGAATGGGTCGAGGGCTGAAAGCGGTTCATCGAGCAGAAGCGCTTCCGGATCGGTGATCAAGGCGCGGGCAAGCGCCACACGTTGCTGCTGGCCGCCGGAAAGCTGCCGCGGCCAGGCGTGTGCCTTCTCGCGCAGGCCAACCGTATCCAACAGCTCGTAAGCCCGCCCGATCGCCTCGCTACGCTTCAGCAGGCCGTGCACCACAGGCGCTTCGATAATGTTATCCAGCACGGTCATATGCGGAAACAGGTTAAAATTCTGGAACACGTAACCGACCTGAATACGCTGTTTCAGGATCGCTTTTTCCTTCAGTTCATAGAGCTTATCCCCCTTTCGGCGGTAGCCTATATAATCGCCATCAATCTGAATAAAGCCTTTATCGACGCGTTCCAGGTGGTTAATGGTGCGTAAAAGCGTTGATTTGCCGGAGCCGGACGGCCCGAGGATCACGGTAACGGTGCCGGGTTCAATGGTCAGGCTGATATCATCCAGCGCCTTAAAAGCGCCGTAACTTTTACTGATATTGGCAATTTCAATTTTCCCTGCACGAGGGTGCACAGGGTGGCTCGTGGTTGGGGCAGCCTCGTAGCGACCCAAATCAAGCGCTTCTGACATCAGCATTCTCCTTATGGCGGGGCGAACGGTGGAACAGCGTAAAGCGGGCAGGACGAACCTGGCGTACCACGCCGCGCGCAAAATAGCGTTCGACATAGTGTTGCAGTACTGACAGGACGGTGGTGATGCACAGATACCAGACGCTGGCGACCATCAGTAGCGGGATCACCTGCTGGGTGCGGTTATAGATAACCTGCACGGTATAAAACAGCTCCGGCATCGACAGTACGTAAACAATAGCGGTGCCTTTTGCCAGGCTGATCACCTCGTTGAAGCCGGTTGGCAGAATGGCGCGCAGCGCCTGTGGCAAAATAATACGGAAGGTACGACGGAAGGGCGGCAATCCCAGCGCGGCCGCGGCTTCATGCTGGCCCTGTTCGACGCCGACAATCCCGCCGCGAATGATCTCGGCAGTGTAGGCGGCCTGTACCAGCGACAGCCCCAGTACCGCGACTGAAAACTGATCCAACAGATCAGTCGTGGCGTGAGTAAAGAAAGTCAGATCGGTAAAAGGGATCCCCAACGAAAGGCTGTCGTATAAATACGAGAAGTTATAAAGAATAATCAGTACCAGCAGCAGAGGCAGCGAGCGAAAAAGCCAGATATAGCACCAGGCCAGCGCGTTCAGCAGCCAGGAGTTGGCGAGCCGTGCCAGCGCCAGCCCGGTTCCCAGGAGCGAGCCGAACAGCGTTCCCAGCAGCGTCAGCAGCAGCGTTTTTCCCAGCCCGCTTAAAATCGCCGGATCGAAAAACCACTGCGCGAACACTCCCCATTCCCAGCGGGGATTGGTAGCAATGGACTGCACCACGCCAGTAATGATAAACAGCGCAAACGCCGCGCCTGCCAGACGCCATGGATAGCGCGCAGGAATCACTTTAAGGGCGGCATTGTCCGCCAGGTTGGCGTGCTGACGCCAGGCAGGGTCCAGATTTTTCATAGCGACTCCTCAGGCGCGGCGTTTGACAGGCTGGCTGAGCAGCATTTTGGTAAAGGGCAGGCGACCGTCAAAAGGCGGCAGCGCATAGCGTTCAGGATCCACCGCCAGATCAAACTGCGGTTGATAACCTTGCGAAAGATAGAGCCTGACGGCCTCCGGCTGGCGAAAGCCGGTGGTCAGAAACAGCGAGTCGTATCCCTGAAGGGCGGCCAGCCGCTCCAACTCCAGCAAGACCTTCTGGGCCAGTCCCTGACGCCGCATACTGCCGTGAGTCCAGATACGTTTCAGTTCAGCGGTCGTGACGTTGTAACGTTTGAATGCCCCCATTGCGATGGGCGTTTCATGGCGGAGCAGCACGATAAATGCGCCGTCTGGCGGGGCATAAAGCCCCGGTAGCTCTTCGTCCTGCTCACCGAAATAGTTGCCATAGCGGGCGCGGTATTCGGCAAACAACCCCTCAATAATCGGCTCGATACGTGGATCGTCCGGCGTGGTATGGATAAAGGTTTCTTCAATCATGGCGCGCTCCCGTACTCAGTCGCCTAAACCCGGCGGATTAATCTCGGAATGGTCGATTTTTTCGATGCTCTCGCCCCAGCGATCCAGCACCTGCAGATAGCTGCCGCTGGCAATAGCGCTGTTAAGCGAAGCCTGCACCGCTTCCACCAGCCCGCTGCCTTTTTTCAGCGTCACGGCAATGTTGGCGGTTTTTGGCCAGCCGCCAGCGACCACGCCGACCAGCCGTGTGGTACCGGTCAGTTTGGCTTTATAGGCGCCGACAACATTGGGCCCGAAAGTGGCATCGGCGCGGCCGGACTGGATAGCCAGCGTGGCGGCAGCGTCGTCGGTGACGTAAAGGGGCTGCATCGCAGGCAGGCCTTTTGCCTGATTCTCTTTATCCCACTGCAGCAGAATGGCTTCCTGATTGGTGCCGGAACCGACAATAATCCGTTTGCCGGCGATATCCGGCGCGGCGTCAATTTTGCTGATTTTACTGCTGCTTTTGACGTAGAAACCCAGCGTGTCCTGGCGATAGGTGGCAAAGTCGAAGCGTTCTTTGCGTGCTTTAGTCACGGTGATATTGTAAATCGCCGCGTCATATTTTCCGGAGGCAACGCCAAGTGGCCAGTCTTCCCAGGAGGCGGGAACGATTTTTAATTTTAACCCCAGCCCGTCGGCAACCAGACGGGCAATATCCGCTTCGCTGCCGATAACTGTTTTATTATCGCGGGCAAAAAGGCCAAACGGTGGCGCGCTGCCTAATACCGCTGTCGCCACCGTCAATGTGCCGGGCGTAACAAATTTATAATTAGCCGGGATCAGTGAAGCAGCCTGAGGATTTAGCGGCGCGTGCACCGGTTTTTCATTGGCAATTAAATCGATTCCTGGCGCGGCCTGCGCACTCAGGCTCAGCCCCAGCAGCAGTGCCAGCACGCTTAAACGGTTGCTATTCATCATTTTATCCCTGCGTTTTGTTTTTCTGCACTATTCCCGATGCCGCCGGGCAAGTAAAACAACAAAAACAAATAAAGATAGTGGGAAATAACAAATAATGTTTTCTCTTAATCCAGAATAATTCCAGCATTATGCAAAAGCTAAGCTGGAATTAATATTTAGCGTCGGTGCTTTTATATGGAATTCTCGCTGAAAGCCTCCAGAGAGAATGAATAATGACGTATCAATTAAGTTTATTAGATCAAAGTCCGGTGGACGAAGGGCAAACCCCGCAGGACGCATCGGCGGCGACGAGATCGGAAGAGCG
>DOOK01000358.1 GCA_003512805.1 Erwinia sp.
GGCAAACATCTCATCGATAATTTTTTCGCGGTCGCTTTCCGCTACTTCAGGCATGCAGTAAAACAGGTTAATCTGCGCGCGGCGGCGAGCGCTTTTAGCGTATTTTCCGGCGAAACGTCCCAGTGCACCGAGAAAAGGATCGCGTAGCCGTGCCGGGATCCAGGCCAGCCCTGCGCAAAAACCGATTGCCAGCCAGCTTCCCCAGTAACGCGGCAGCAGAAAGGATTTCTGAAAGGTGGGAATAAATTCAATATTGCTTTTCTTGTTTTCCATGCACTCGCCTCAAATTCTGAGCGGCTAATGATAGTGCCGATGCACAATTTTGCAATGCCCGCCTCATTTTGCCCATAAAGAAAAGCCGACGGCAGAAGCGTCGGCTTTTTTGGCGGAAGCGTTAATGCTTACTTAAAGCGCAGCTGTGGCGTGACTTCACGAACCTGTGCCAGATAATCGCTGCGGTCTTTACCGGTCAGCCCTTCCATACGCGGCAGCTTCGCCGTCAGCGGGTTGACGGCCTGATTGTTGATCCACACTTCAAAGTGCAGATGCGGCCCCGTTGAGCGACCGGTGTTGCCGCTCAGGCCAACGCGCTCGCCGCGCTTCACCTTATCACCAGGCTTCACCAACAGCTTTTTCATATGCATATAGCGCGTCATATACTGACGTCCATGACGAATGGCAACATAGTTGCCCGCGCCACCGCTGCGTTTCGCCACGATCACTTCGCCGTCGCCTACTGCCAATACCGGGGTCCCCAGCGGGATAGCAAAGTCCACGCCCTTGTGCGGCGCGATGCGGCCGGTTACCGGATTCAGGCGATGCGGGTTAAAGTTTGAAGAGACGCGATACTGTTTCGCCGTTGGGAAACGCATAAAGCCGTGTGCCAGTCCGGCGCCGCTGCGATCGTAGAACTTGCCGTCGGCAGCGCGAATAGCATAATAATCTTTGCCACCGGTTTGCAGCCGCACGCCGGTTAAACGGCTCTGCTGGCTGTTGCCGTCCATCATCTCGCGCGACATCAGCACGGAGAAACGGTCGCCGTTACGCAGCTTGCGGAAGTCCATCTGCCACTGTAACGCTTTAATCACGGCGCTGATTTCGCCGCTGCTCAGCCCGGCGCTACGCGCGCTGGTCACAAAGCTGCCTTCCACCGTGCCCGAAAGCACGTTGTTTTGCCATTCGCCCTGCTGAACCGCAGCAGAAGATTTAAACGTGTTGCCGGAGCGATCGTAAGTGCGGGTTTCGCGACTTGAGGCCTCCCAGGTCAGCCTCTGAAGCTGGCCGTCATCGGTAAGCGTCCAGGAAAGCTGCTGCCCAATTTGCAGGTTACGCAGATCCTTATCAGCCTTGACCAGCTGGTTGATATCTCCCATATCGATGCCATACTGATTGAGAACGCTGCTTAAGGTATCTCCTGCTGACACCACATAATCGTGCGTCCCGGCTTCGCTGGGCACATCCTGGTCTATCTCATCTTTGGGAACATCGTCATCGGGTGAAGGCATATCCTGATCGATAGGCTCACTGGCTTCCGGTAACAGCGTACGCAGCTGTTCCTTGTCCAGTTCAATGCTCTTAACGATCGGATTCTCACCGCCGACGGTGGGATGATAAACGAAAGGCCGCCATACCGAGACGGCCAGCGTAACGACGGTAAGCGAACCCAGCATAACGCGGTGGGTTCGTGGCAATGTATTAAACGCCATAGCGACAGCGCGGGCTATTTGCTGCACGTATTAGTTCCTCTAAGCTCCTTTCAGGCAGCTCGCGTACTGGCTGGACAGCTGTGAGAGGAATTTCACATAGCTGTCTCTTCCCGGAGTGATGTCGGTTCCCAGCGGATCCAGCGTTCCTGTACGCACTTTGGTTCCTCTGGCAACAGCATCGATCACGGCCGGCCTGAATTGTGGCTCAGCAAAGACGCATACCGCCTTTTGCTCAACCAACTCTGTTCGAATTTGATGTAAACGCTGAGCGCCGGGCTGGATTTCAGGGTTGACGGTAAAATGACCCGTTGGGGTCAGACCGAAATGTTTTTCAAAGTAGGTGTAAGCATCGTGAAAAACGAAATAACCCTTTCCTTTTACCGGCTCAAGCTGAGCGGCTATTTGCGTATCGGCCGTAGCCAATTCTGCCTCAAAATGCTGCAGGTTCGCGTCTAGTTTGTCTCTGCTCTGCGGCATAAGTTCCAATAATTTTGCATGGATTGCAACCGCAGATTGCCGGGCTATTTCTGGGGACATCCACAGGTGCATATTATATTCGCCATGGTGATGGGCATGAGCCTGCTCATCCTGTGCTTCAGCGCCCTCTTCGTGCGGGTGCGCCTCGTCTTCTGCTCCACGCACCAACAGGGGTTTAACCGTTGTTAAATCTGCCAGTTCGAGGTTTTTTTGTCTGGGAAGTGTGGCAACCGCTTTCGGCAAAAAAGCTTCCATTTCCGGCCCAATCCAGACCACAAGATCCGCGCTCTGTAGGCGTTTGATGTCTGAAGGGCGCAGCGCGTAGTCATGTTCCGAGGCCCCATCCGGCAGCAAAATTTCTACTGGCGTGACGCCATCGGCAATAGCCGCGGCGATAAAGCCCAGAGGCTTAACAGAGGCCACTACTGCAGCCTGAGCGGAAGGGGTTAACGAAGCGGCAAAACCTAACGCAGAAAGCCACGTTAACAAGGGTTTGTTTTTATGTAACATAATGATTCATTCCATCGTGACAGGTCGAAGAATTGTGATATTATAACATTCGATAACTTCTGCAACCCGTAATCGCTATGTCCTCACTGATTAGTCTTGAAAAAATTTCCGTCAGCTTTGGTCAGCGCACCGTGCTCGCCAACATATCTTTGACGCTGGAGCCGGGCAGGATATTAACGCTGCTCGGGCCTAACGGTGCCGGTAAATCCACGCTGGTACGCGTGGTACTCGGCCTGATTTCGCCAACGAGTGGCAGCGTGGTGCGTCATGAACAGCTGCGTATCGGCTACGTGCCGCAAAAAATTCATCTGGATGCGACGCTGCCGCTCACTGTCGAGCGCTTTATGCTGCTGCGTGGCGGCGTGAAGCGCGGCGACATCCTGCCCGCCCTGAAAAGAGTGCAGGCGGCACAGCTGTTGAACGCGCCGCTGCAAAAGCTTTCCGGTGGCGAAATGCAGCGCGTGCTGCTGGCGCGCGCCCTGCTTAACCAGCCGCAGCTGCTGGTACTGGACGAACCGACGCAGGGCGTTGATGTCAACGGCCAGGTGGCGCTTTACGATTTGATCGATCAGCTTCGGCGCGAGCTAAACTGCGGCGTGCTGATGGTTTCCCACGATTTACATTTGGTGATGGCGAAAACCGATGAGGTGCTCTGCCTGAATCAGCATATTTGCTGTTCCGGCAGCCCGGAGGCGGTTTCTCAGCATCCGGAGTTTATCTCTATGTTTGGCCCGCGCGGCGCCGAGCAGCTGGCTATTTATCGTCATCAGCACAACCACCGGCACGACCTTCAGGGACGTATCGTTTTACGCAGAGGACAAACCAAGTGATTGAATTGTTGTTGCCCGGCTGGCTGGCAGGTTTTTTCCTGGCGCTGGCAGCGGGCCCCCTCGGCTCGTTTGTAGTCTGGCGCCGCATGTCCTATTTTGGCGATACGCTGGCGCACGCTTCTCTGCTTGGCGTAGCTTTTGGCCTGTTGCTGAACGTCAGCCCGTTTTATGCGGTGATTGCCGTCACGCTGCTGCTGGCGCTGCTGCTGGTCTGGCTGGAGCGCAGGCCGCATCTGGCGATTGATACGCTGCTGGGCATCATGGCACACAGCGCGCTGTCGCTGGGTCTGGTAGTGGTCAGCCTGATGTCCGGCGTACGGGTGGATCTGATGGCCTATCTGTTTGGCGATCTGCTGGCCGTGACGCCGACCGATCTTTACACCATTGCTGCTGGGGTGGCCGTGGTGCTGGTCGTGCTGGCGGCTAACTGGCGTTCGCTGCTCTCCATGACCATCAGTCCGGAGCTGGCGCAGGTGGATGGCGTCAATATACAGCGGACTAAGATGGTATTGATGCTGGTAACGGCACTGACCATTGGCGTGGCGATGAAGTTCGTCGGTGCGCTGATTATCACCTCTTTATTAATCATTCCGGCCGCGACGGCACGACGCTTTGCACGTTCACCGGAGCAGATGGCAGCTGTTGCCGTACTGGTGGGGATCCTGGCCGTAACCGCTGGCCTGACCTTCTCCGCTTTTTACGATACGCCAGCCGGGCCGTCGGTTGTGTTGGGCGCATCGCTGATGTTTATAGTCAGCATGGTTAAAAAGCCTGCGGTGTAACACCGGCAGGCGGCAAAAAAAAACCGGTCAGCGATGACCGGTTTTTTTGTGACTTACTCTTCCCGCGTGATGCCAAAGTGCTTGTAGGCATGTTGCGTCGCCATCCTGCCGCGTGGCGTACGTTGAATAAATCCCTGCTGGATCAGATAAGGCTCTAACACGTCCTCGATGGTTTCGCGCTCTTCGCCGATAGCCGCCGCCAGGTTATCCAACCCGACCGGCCCGCCGGTAAACTTATCGATGATCGCCAGCAGCAGCTTGCGGTCCATATAATCGAAGCCTTCCGTATCCACGTTGAGCATGTCCAGCGCTCTGGCGGCCACGTCACCGCTCAGGCTGCCCTGCGCTTTAACCTCAGAGAAATCCCTGACCCGGCGCAGCAGACGGTTAGCGATACGCGGCGTGCCCCGTGAACGACGGGCAATTTCCAGCGCGCCCTCTTCGCTCAGCGGCAGGCCAAGGCAGCTGGCGCTGCGGCCGACGATGTGCTGCAGATCTTTAACCTGATAAAACTCCAGACGCTGTACGATACCAAAACGGTCGCGCAGCGG
>DOOK01000172.1 GCA_003512805.1 Erwinia sp.
GAGGGCGCTATCGCCTGCTGAAAGACACCGGAAGAGCCCTGATGCAGGGTGTTCCACCACTGCACCGAGTAGTGGATGATGGGCAGGTTTACCACGCCGACCAGGATCAGGATCCCGGCTGCACGTCCCGCCATACGGCGATCGTCAAAGGCGTTATAGAGCGCGATTACGCCCATATAGAGGAAAAGCAACACCAGTTCAGAGGTCAGTCGTGCGTCCCAAATCCACCAGGTGCCCCACATAGGCTTTCCCCAGGCAGAGCCGGTGACCAGGGCAATGAAAGCGAATACCGCGCCGACAGGTGCCATTGCAGCAGCAGCGAGATCGGCCGTTTTCCATTGCCAGACCAGACCGGTGAATGCCGCGATCGCCATCGTAGCGTAGATGCCCATTGACCACATCGCGGCGGGAACGTGAATATAAATGATGCGATAGCTGTCGCCCTGCTGATAGTCGGACGGCGCGAAACCAAATCCCCATATCCAGCCGGTGGCGAGCGCAATCGTCGCTGCCGCTGCAAACCAGGGCAGCAGCCGACCACATAACTGGTAAAGCCTGTTGGGCTTTCCTGACTGGTGTAACCATTTCCACATTGTTAATTGCTCATCCAAAAGAAACGCGTTTCGATCTGTTATTGTTAGTGTACGCTAACCCTTAATGCCGCCGCTGTAGCGAAAGGTGCCAGCGTGGCGCTGACAGCCAGCATCGCGCCGAGAATGGCCAGCTGGCCGTTTATGGCCAACCCCATTCCTGCCGCATCAATGGCCGCCGAGGCAAAAATCAGTACCGGCACCGCCAGCGGCAGTACCAGCAGGCTCAGCAAAACGCCGCCACGCCGCAGCCCGACCGTCAATCCCACCCCAATGGCGCCGAGAAAACTCAGCGTCGGCGTGCCCAACAGCAGAGAGAAGGCCATTGCGCGCCAGGTGGCGAAATCCAGCGACAGCAACAGCGCCACCAGCGGAGAGAGCAACAGCAGCGGCAGGCCGGTTACCAGCCAGTGCGCAACTACCTTCCCTAATACTGTTATCGGCAGTGGCGTTGGCAGCAGCAGCAGTTGTTCCAGCGAACCGTCGATAAAATCGTCGCGGAACAGCCTTTCCAGCGCCAACAGCGAAGAGAGCAGCGCGGCGACCCAGACAACGCCAGGTGCGATACGCGCCAGCAGCTGCGGCTCAGGGCCGATGCCCAGCGGAAACAGGGTAATCACTATCAGAAAAAACCACAGCGGATTAACGATTTCTGCCCCGCTACGAAAAGCCACGCGCAGCTCCCGCTTAATAATGCGTCCAATCATGGCGCCTCCGCGACGGAAAGCCGGATTTTTCGCACGCGCTGAGCCGGATCCGTCAGCTCCTGATGGGTCGTCAGGATGACCGAGCCGCCATTATCGACATGACGACTAAACAGCGCCATCAGCTTTATTACGCCCGACTTATCAATAGCGGTCAGCGGTTCGTCAAGGATCCAGAGCGGCGCCCGACTCAGCCAGAGCCGGGCCAGCGCGACACGACGCTGCTGTCCGGCAGAAAGCTGCGCCACTGGCACCTCCTCGTACCCCACCAGATCAACTTCTTCCAGCGCCTGCCAAAGAACCTCTTCCGGCTCCTGCGCATGAAAAAATTGCAGGTTTTCCCTTGCACTCAATACGGCTTTTACACCGGGCTGATGCCCGAGATAGAGTAACGTACGGTGCCAGACATCCCGCTGCCGACGAATAGGCTGCTGTTGCCAAAACACGTCGCCCTGCTCTGCCTGGCTAAGGCCCGCAAGGATACGCAGCAGCGAGGTTTTTCCCGCACCGTTAGCGCCTTCTATTTGAATGATATCGCCTGCGGAAACGGTAAAACTGAGTTCACTGAACAGCGTACGTTCATCACGAACGCAGGTCAGATTGTGGGCCTGGAGCATCAGGTGGCATCACGCTTGTTAATAATGCGTGAAATAGTACCACAGCCGATCGCGGTACCGCAGCCCGTGAGGTAGCTCTGGGTGCTTAAGCTGGCGCTATTATGCCCTGTTCCGACCGCTTCATAGCGAAAAACGCCGCTCCGTTAAATCTTTGTTACGCTTATTCTGAAACGCAGTTACATTTCGGCCAGGCTAAAACCCGCTACGCTTAGGCTGGATATTGATGACGGGAGCAGCAACAATGAAAGAAGATAATGTGGAAGTCGAGAGTGAAGAGAAGGAAGGAGAGGAGATCGAAGTAGATGAGGAAGCGCTGCCGTCGCGTGCAGCAGCCATTCATGAAGAGATCCGTCAGGATGGCGAGAAAGAACTGGAACGCGACAGTCTGGCGTTGCTGTTTTCAGCAATCGCTGCCGGGCTTTCGATGGGGGCCTCGCTGATGGCGAAAGGTATTTTCCAGGCGCATCTTGACGGCGTCCCCGGCGGTTTCCTGTTGGAAAACCTTGGCTATACCTTCGGTTTTATCATTGTCATTATGGCGCGCCAGCAGCTGTTTACGGAGAATACCGTCACTGCCGTGCTGCCGGTTATGCATAAACCGACCGGCAGTAATTTGCTCCTGCTGTTAAGGCTCTGGGCCGTGGTGCTGTTCGGTAATTTGATTGGGACGGCGCTGGCTTCGCTGGCCTTTACCCATATGCCGGTTTTCGATGACGCCACGCGACAGGCCTTTGTGGCTATCAGTCAAAAAGTCATGGAACACACCCCAGGCGAGATGTTTGCTAAAGCAGTGGTATCTGGCTGGATTATCGCCACTATGGTCTGGATGTTCCCTTCCGCAGGCAACGCAAAAATTTGGGTGATTGTCCTGATGACCTGGCTGGTCGCGCTGGGCGATCTGGCGCATATTGTGGTGGGCTCGGTAGAAGTGCTTTATCTGCTCTTTAACGGCCTGATTAGCTGGCAGGAATTTTTATGGCCTTTTGCCCTGCCGACGCTGGCTGGCAATATCATTGGCGGCACCTTTATTTTCGCGCTGATTAGCCATGCGCAGATCCGTAACGACATGAGTACGCGGGCGAAAGCCGAAGCGAAGAAAAAGCGTAAAAAAGAGGGTAAAGGCGAGGAAGGCTGACCGGCCGTCGTCATTCGCTAACGGTACAGCTAAACGGCAGTTGTCTCACCCGAGGCGCTGCCGTTATTGGCTGAAAAGCTGCCGGTATCATCCGAACAAGCTGTGTTGTTGACTGAAAAGCTGCTTGTGTCATCCAAACAAGCTGCCGTTGTTGATTGAATATGCTGCCCGAGCCATCCGAACAAGCTGCCGTTGTTGACTGAATATGCTGCCGGAGCCATCCGAACGAGCTGCCATTGTTGGCTGAATATGCTGCCGGAGCCATCCGAACAAGCTGCCATTGTTGGCTGAATATGCTGCCGGAGCCATCCGAACGAGCTGCCATGGTTGGCTGAATGGGTTCAGAAAGTGACAGGCCGGTTTTAGCTGAACAACGCAAAAGTGTGCATATAGAAGTTGCTGGCGAAAGCGACGTAGGCCAGCCAGACCAGCATGATAAGACCGAGTGACAGTTTCAGGGACATAGCGACCTCTTTTATGAGATAAACAAACTGGTAACCTTGCTTGAATTGGCTTTACATTAGCCCTCTGCCCGCACACAAATATTGATCCAGCGCAACTATCTTTCATTAATCGAGTAATAGCCAGTCTGCTTAATCCCGTCTGGATCAACAGGCATTCTGTCCTGTCCTGAGCCACGGCCCCGGAAAATTTATAAAAAGCTCATTATTACTCACTTTACGATAATAAATTATATAAACAGGAACTAATAAGTTAACTCAAAAACAACAACATAAGATATTAATTAAATATATACACATCATTAATAGAGTGATATTTTCTGCATTGTGGCACCACTATTATCTGTTACTATACCCACAAGAATGGACGCTACCAAAAGTAAAATATATGTATATTATCTATTTCATTATTATCTGGTTAATAACAGGATTTATTTTATCGCGTTATTTTTTTACGGACACGCTTCCTGAGGAGTACGAGGAGTGCCCCTACGAATGAACCTGTCCCGGCCAAATTTACTCAACCGGTTAAAAAGAATTAATCGCAAAAGAAACCGTTATCTTCATGAGTTAAAAGGGAGACTCCGACTGGTGCTGTCGGCCTGGTCTCTTCCTACGGCCCGCAGGCACGACTCTCTTCCTCAGCCGCCACAAAGTGTAATTTTCCCTTTTGTTAACCTGGGCATTGGCGATGCGGTCTGCCATACCGGACTGTGGCAAAAATTAAAGGGGCTGGGATACAGGGTACAAATCATTACTGAAACCCGGGGTGAGGTGTTTTTCAAAGGGTTGGATTGTGTCGATGAAGTGTTTATTGTTGATATCAATCATATCGACCGACTGGCGAAAATCGACAGTGATATTGTGGTCGGGATGTATTCCTGGATGGAGCGTAAGGCGCTGTTTGAGATAAAGCTGCTGTCGAGGATTCGGTATAAGTATGCCATCAGCATTGGCGGATGGTTAAAACGCCCTTATCATATCACGCTGGATTTACCCGCTAATTTCCATATTACCGATCCGCAAAAACGGCTACTGGCAGCGCTGGGCCATCCGTGTACAGCACTGCGCTATTGGCTTAACCCTGTTCCTGGCAGCGATGATTTTATTAAAAATTATCTGAGTAAACACACCGGCAAGCCCCGAATCGTGCTTAACCCTTTCGCCAGCGTCAATGAAAGAACCATGACGCGAGAACAGCTGACTGACCTTGTTGCAAAGCTGCAGCAGAGCATAACCTGCCATATTTTTATTATCGGCGAAACACATCAGCTCGCGACGCTCGAAGGCGCAGACAATGTTTTTATCTGTAACTTTGATTCTTTATGGCACACTATCTCCCTGATCAACCAGGCCGATCTTGTTATCTCGGTGGAAACGGCTGTTGTACACATTGCCTGCGCGCTGAATAAAAATCTTGTCTGTGTCTTTTACTCTACCAATATAGATTATAATAATGCGTTACAAAGCAATATTATCTTTAAGCCCATTGGGGAGAAGGCCCAGCAAATAATTGTTAACGGCACGACGCTGCCTTTTAACATCGATAAGGTTGTTCAGGCTTCTTTAGCGATGCCTGGTGTTGCCGATCGCCCTACTGTTGATTTTGTGCACGCT
>DOOK01000462.1:0-899 GCA_003512805.1 Erwinia sp.
AAATGCAAGGAATCCAGCGCCGTATCGGCGTGAATCAGGGGGGTGATTATCCGTTCAGCCAGGTCGTGCAAGTGCTTGATCAGGCGACTGTCAGGCTGGTGTCAGGTGGCTGTCAAGTTCCGATCGTGGTGATGTGGCGTGGCTTTAGTCACACTGTTCATGGCCAATTGACTCTGAGGAGATAATCAATGAGTGACACAAACAAATTCAGGGCGCTGCGCCTTAAGCGAGCCTGGTCGCAGGAACAGCTTGCTGAATTATCCGGCCTGAGTACGCGAACCGTGCAGCGCATCGAGAGGGGCGAACGACCTGGCCTGGAAACGCTAAGCGCCTTAGCGGCTGTATTTGAGGTAAGCGTTACGGATCTTTCCAGCCCGGAAAATGTGGGAGACGGTGCGCTCGATCAGCGAATTACCGAGACGAGAAACCGGGTGGCCGAGGAAGGCCGGTTTTACCGCTCGGTCATGACGGCGTTCGTCGTCTGCCTTCTTCTGTTTACGCTTAACCGCTTTACGTCTCCCGCCAGCCACTGGTCGTTATGGGTGGCAGCTATCTGGTTTGCGTTGCTCGCCATGCGGGGCCTGAGGATATTTTTATTTAGCGAACTGATTAGCAAATGGCAGCAAAAAAGGCTTCACCATCTGCTGCGCAAATAATGCCCGGTTAATCAGTCAGTGAGGCTTTTTTATTCCCTCTTGCCCACTGGCCTCATCTATCGAGAGCGTGCTGGATCAATCTGCCTGTCTGTGCAGGGTCAAAGGCCTATCGGCTGATAGCCCTGCCACTCTGGTTTATCGCGCTGGCCAGCAGCACAGGGAGTCAGATGAATAAACAAGCCCCCTACTTTTTCCAGTAACAGGCAATCGTCAACATCCTTTAGATCATCCTTATGCTGATGA
>DOOK01000462.1:996-3694 GCA_003512805.1 Erwinia sp.
CCTTATGCTGATGATCAACGCCACAGAGCAGCGTTTTAAGCGCCCTCTTTTTAGCTTGATGGGCGCTTTTGGCGACAAACAGATCGAACTCGTGCAGCTCTGCTAATGTGTCCGGCCGGTAACCTCCGGCATTCACAAAATATAATTTTTCCGCAGATTGAGGCGGTTCAGCAGAGAGGGTGACCGCATAACCGTCTGCCCACGTTATACGGCTATAGCCGTCAATATGAATTTTATCGCTGTCGCCAAACCACGCTTCCCGCAGAGCAGGCCAGGCCTCTTTCGGTTTACTGGCCGCGACAAACTGGATGTCATGCACTTCAATATTTGATTTGCCAGCATTGCCGCCGACGTAAAACATATAAAGATTCATCAGACCTCTTGTTTAAAACCCGCGCCGCTACGTATTTAACTACACAACGATGTTAACCTCAATTTGCTGACATTGCGTCGGGATGATACCCAGGACGTTTTTGCCTGGAGCACGGGATTCAATATTCGCCCGAGCCACGCCCTGTCCGTAATAAAGCGTCACTGATGACCGTTATCCGGGGCAGTGGTGAATGGGGTCCATATTATCGCCGTAAACAGGCAGCAAATACGCAATGTGATAAGGCTCAGAAACACCATCACGACAAGCGTGCCATCGTGACTATAAAGAAGGGTTATAAACTTAATGATTTTTTTTTACCTGAATAGCCTCAATCAAAACGCTTACTAACGAATAGGTACGCCACTCCTTATGACAAAACGCCCGCACCATAATAAAAAATAAAACTAAAACAACAAGTTAAATTAAAAACCCCTATTTAATGGCCAGCCAAAAATTTTCCTTCAGATGCCCTTCGCTTCATCTTTCCTTAAGATTAATCCGATAACATTATACCTGTACTGGCCCATAGTGGGCCTTTCCGGAGCGTACCCATGCAAAACAAGATCGCCTCTTTGTCCCTGAGTAAAGTGCCTGCTGTCACCGCGGCTTTCTGGTTAACCAAGATTGCCGCCACCACCCTGGGGGAAACCGGGGGCGATGCGGTGACCATGTCAATGAATCTGGGTTACCTTACCGGTACGCTGATTTTTACCGTCTTCTTTTTAGTCGCTGTTGTTGTGCAGCTCAAAAGCGACAGCTTCAATAAGTGGGTCTACTGGTTTACCGTTGTCGCCACCACGACCGTCGGTACCACGCTGGCAGATTTTGCCGATCGCTCGCTGGGAATAGGTTATCTGGGCGGTACCCTGCTGCTGAGCACGCTGCTGGTACTTTCGCTTCTTTTCTGGCGGGTAACCTGCGGCACCATCGCGGTCAGTTCCGTCAACAACCGGGTAACGGAGACCTTTTACTGGGTGACCATTATGTTTTCCCAGACGTTGGGTACCGCGCTGGGTGACTGGACCGCCGACAGCGAAGGGCTGGGCTATGATGGTGGGATCCTGCTGTTTGTTGGCGCACTGGCCATTATCTGGGCCGCCAGCCGCTTTACCTCTCTTTCGCGTACTGCGCTGTTCTGGGCTGCCTTTATCCTGACCCGGCCGCTGGGTGCGGTGGTGGGTGACTTCCTGGATAAGCCGATTGCAGCGGGTGGACTGGCGCTAAGCCGCTATAGTGCCTCATTAACGCTGGCGCTGGTCATCATCGCGTTTCTCTGGCTGTTGCCACAGCGTCCGGCAATGAAGGTCGTAACCGTCACTGAATAACAAAACGCCGTCGGCAAAGTGCCGACGGCGTCTGCCGTTAAAGCGTAAAATAAACCACAACGGTTCCCGTAGCGGGCATCTTCGCGTTTATTTTTTCTTATTGAGCATCGATTTCAAATCGGCAAAAGGGCTGTACGTTGCTGCGGCAATATCGTTCTGCGCATCTTCTCCCGCCACGACATTAGTACCGTACTGGTCAGCCTCGGTATATTTTGAATGTTCATGATCGTGACAATACAGACACAATAGCTCCCAGTTACTGCCATCTGGCGGATTATTGGTATGATCGTGATCGATATGGTGCACGGTTAATTCACGCAGGTTCGAGTAAACGAACTCTCGCGAGCAGCGTCCACATACCCAGGGATAGATTTTTAATGCTTTCTCACGATAGCCACTTTCCAGCCGCGCATAGTTTTTTGGGATCAAAGCCATTTTCGATAATACCCGTTATAAAGTGTTTTAAATTTTCTGCAGGCGGGCCAGTGTGTTAACGACTTTTCCGGCTGCGCTCCGTAAGCGGAGGCGCGTCGGGTCTTTTTGCCTGGCGTTCAGGCTTCAGGGCTACCCGTTAAGCGGGCTGCTTATTTTCCGCGCAGATCACTGTCTCCCCCTGCCTGCCTGCTTTATACCTCTTTTCCCGGTAGCTGCCTATCGTCCGGCAGCGATAACATTTCGATCACGCCTGCCTGTAGGGGCCAGCTTCAGGTAAATATGGCTGATGGCAGGCTGATGCCATAACATATGCCGTTGATAAAATTCAGGAAGCGGGTAAATCGAGCAAGTCTTTCAGCAGCGCTATCACATGCTGGTTTTCCTCGGTCGTTAATGCACCCTCACGGGCAAAGCGCACTCGCCCTTCGCTGTCCAGCACCATTACCGCCGATCCACCCGCTTTCAGTTGCCAGGCCTGTCTTACCACGCCATGCCCGTCGATAATGAACTGTGACCAGGGAGAGGCCTTTTTGGCCGATTTCAGGCTGGCCCGCACGAATACCGC
>DOOK01000359.1:0-4333 GCA_003512805.1 Erwinia sp.
GCCAGGATCCGCTGTGCATAACCCAGGAAATTATGGCCCATCGGCGACAGGCGCAGACGTTGCTTTTCACGGATAAAAAGATCGATGCCCGTTTCCTGTTCGAGCTGGCGCAACCGGGTCGTCAGGTTGGACGGTACCCGATGCAGCTGTTCGGCAGCACGCGCCAGCGAACCGGTCTCCGCTACTGCACAAAACATTTTCAGCTGAGTCAGATCCATGTGTTCTCTTTTCGTAAGCAAGTTGGTAACTATTATTCACTTTTTGTAAGTCTAGCCGTGATGCAGACTGACTGCAATACTTTCATCAAACCGGATAAAGCCGGAAAGGAGAAAAAATGGCGGTACGGGTAGCCTTAAGCGCGTTCATTGCGCTGATCGTAGCAATGGGCATCGGACGCTTCACCTTTACCCCACAGGTGCCGCTGATGATTGCCGGACATCAGCTGACGTTGACCAGTGCGGCGGTGGTGGCGGCTTTCAACTATCTGGGTTACCTCTGCGGCTCCTGGAACGCGATGCGGGCCACTACGCATGTCGAGGCCCGACTCAAAGCCGGTATTGTCGGTGCGGTCATCCTGACGCTGCTTTCCGCCTGCGTGTCCGATGCCTGGCTGCACGGTGTGGTGCGCTTTGTGATCGGGTGGGCCAGCGGCTGGACGATGGTGCTGGTAGCCGCCTGGAGTAACGAAAAGCTGCATCACTATGGTCGGCCTGGTTTAAGCACCGCCGTTTTCGCCGGGCCGGGCATGGGCATCTTTCTGAGCGGGCTGCTGGCCGTCTACCTCCATGCGCGACAGGTCAGCGCCGCTCAGGCCTGGTGTGCTTACGGCGTACTGGCCCTGGTGTTGGCTGCCCTTATTTTCCGTTTCCTGCCGCGCAAAGGCGAACTGCACCGGCCTGATACGGCGCCGGAACCGCTGGTGCTGACCCGCGGCTTAAAAAAGCTGGTCTGGAGCTACAGCCTGGCCGGATTTGGCTACATCATTCCCGCCACGTTTCTGTCGCAGATGGCGGCTGCCCGTTTTCCTGCCAGCGCTTTCGCCCAGTTTGTCTGGCCGATCTTTGGCGGCACGGCGGTCGTAGGGGTGGGATTAGGTATTCTTCTACGGCGTTTCGGCACGTCCAATACGCGGCTGGCGTTTAACCTGTGGGCGCAGGCGGCAGGCGTGCTTTGCGCTGCCGTGGTGCCGGGCCTGAGCGGGCTGGTGGTCGGTTCGGTACTGATGGGCATCGGCTTTCTCAGTTTGGTGTCGCTGTCGCTGCAATATGCCCGCGAAATGGCGCCGCGCCATAGCCGTTATATGGCGGGCTTGCTGACCACCGGGTACGCCCTCGGTCAGCTTGCCGGGCCGCTGGTTTCGGCACTCTCCACTACTTTGACGCATCGCCTGGAGCCTGCGCTTTACGTTGCGGGGGCAGGGCTGCTGGTCGCCGGACTGCTGGTCTGGCGGCGCGATCCCACCGCTGCATGAAACTGTTTCAGGACGGTTTAGATTGATTCGCTGGATTAACGACGCGTTGTGTACCAAAATACGCCCTCTGAAATTGTACCGCTCCCGTTGGGATCGGCGCCACACCCGTTGGAGAAAACATCGCCATGGCTACGTTAAGTCAGGAAGCCACACTTGTTCACGAAACGCTGCTCGCGCGTGGACTGGAAACCCCACTACGCTCGCCTGCGCGTGAAATGGATGACGAAACTCGCAGACGGTTGATTGCCGGGCACATGACTGAAGTCATGCAGCTGCTCAATCTTGATCTGGAAGATGACAGCCTGATGGAAACGCCGCATCGCATCGCCAAGATGTATGTGAATGAGGTGTTCTCAGGTCTGGACTACGCCAACTTCCCGAAAATCACCCTGATTGAAAACAAAATGAAGGTGGACGAAATGGTGACGGTGCGTGATATCACGCTGACCAGCACCTGTGAACACCATTTTGTGATCATCGACGGCAAAGCGACCGTGGCCTACATCCCGAAAGACAAGGTGATTGGCCTGTCGAAGATTAACCGCATCGTGCAGTTCTTCTCTTCCCGTCCGCAGGTGCAGGAACGGCTGACCCAGCAGATCCTGGTGGCGCTGCAAACGCTTCTGGGCACTAATAACGTCGCAGTTTCTATCGACGCGGTACATTACTGCGTGAAAGCGCGCGGTATTCGCGATGCGACCAGTGCGACCACTACTACCTCGCTGGGCGGCCTTTTTAAATCCAGCCAGAACACCCGTCAGGAATTCCTGCGCGCCGTTCGTCACAACTAAGTTACCGACTGGCCGCGGCCTACCTGTCGTCGCCAGTTCTTACCCTTCGTTACCGTCAGGGCCTGCCGATGCCTCGTATTCAGACGCTGGATTTTATTCGGGGCATCGCCATTCTGGGGATCCTGCTGCTTAATATTAATGCCTTTGGCCTGCCGGGTGCCGCCTATCTGAATCCCGCGTGGCAGGGCAGCATCACGCCTACTGATGCATGGACGTGGGCGCTGGTTGATTTTTTTGCCCAACTGAAATTCCTTGCGCTGTTTGCGCTGCTGTTCGGCGGCGGTTTGCAGCTGCTGCTTTCACGAGGAAAACGGTGGCTGCAGGCGCGCCTGAGCTGGCTGGTGCTGTTCGGCTTTCTGCACTGCCTGCTGTTCTGGGAAGGGGATATCCTGCTGGATTACGGGCTGATTGGGCTGGTAGCCTGGCGGATGATCCGCGATGTCTCTTCGACGCGGCAGCTGTTTAATACCGGTGTGATGCTGTATATCGTGGGCTGCGGCGTGCTGCTGGTGTTCGGTTTGCTGTCGGGCCATCAGCCTAACAACTCCTGGCTGGCTGGCGCGGCGGACAGTCAGTATGAAACCTTCTGGAAAACGCACGGCGGTTGGGAAGCCATGCGTAACCGCCTCGATCTGCTCTCTTCGGGCCTGCTGTCGCTGGCGGCACAGTATGGCTGGCAGCTGGCAGGCCTGATGCTGATCGGCGGGGCATTGATGCGCAGCGGCTGGCTACAGGGCCGCTGGAGCCTGGTGCACTATCGGCGTACCGCCCTTATCCTGCTGGTGCTGGCAGCCCTTATCGAAATACCGGGCATCTGGCTACAGTGGGCCTGGGGCTGGGCATTTTATCCGTCCGCTTTCTTTTTACAGCTGCCGCGCGAACTCAGCGCACCGCTTCAGGCGGTTGGCTATGCCGCGCTCTGCTTTGGCTTCTGGCCTACGCTGGCCCGGTTTCCCCTTACGCCTGCCATCAGTAGCGTAGGGCGGATGGCGCTGAGCAACTATTTACTGCAAACCCTTCTGTGCACAACATTCTTTAACCACTTCGGCTGGTTTAATCGGCTCGATCGCCTGCATTTGCTGGCGGTTGTGCTGCTGGTCTGGCTGGTCAATCTCCTCTTTTCGCTGTGCTGGCTGCGCTATTTTCGTCAGGGGCCGGTTGAATGGGGCTGGCGTCAGCTTACTCGCCTGAGCAGCCGCGGAACGATGTTACAAAAATGATAACCGTCACAAATGTGACGGAAAGAGATGTAACCGTTTTCATGAGTGTGACCTGATTCACGCAGTCTTGCCTTTCGCTTTGTCAGAATGGCCCCCGCAAACAATGCATCCGGGAGGGCTATGCAAACCTTATCTTCCACAGGAAGTCAGCCATGATCACCATTCGCGATGTAGCCCGAGAGGCTGGCGTGTCGGTGGCAACGGTCTCGCGCGTGCTCAATCACAGCGCGGCAGTGACTCAGGAAACGCGGGAAAAGGTATTGGGCATCGTTGGCCAGCTGGGCTATCGCCCCAACGCCAACGCGCAGGCGCTGGCTTCCCAGGTCAGCGACACGATTGGCGTGGTGGTGATGGACGTTTCCGATCCCTTTTTCGGCGCGCTGGTCAAAGCGGTGGATACAGTGGCTCAGCGCATGCAAAAACATGTGCTTATCAATAATTCCTATCATCAGGCGGACAAAGAGCGACACGCAATTGAGGTGCTGATACGTCAGCGTTGCGGCGCGCTAATCGTTCATGCCAAAGCGCTGGGGGACGACGAGCTGGCTTCGCTGATGGATCAGGTACCCGGCATGGTGCTGATCAACCGTGTCGTGCCGGGCTACGCTCACCGTTGCGTTTGCCTGGACAACGTCAGCGGTGCGCTGATGGCGATGCGCATGCTGCAACAGCAGGGCCACCGGCGGATCGGCTATCTGGGGTCGAGCCATGCTATCGAAGACATGGATCAGCGCCGTGCGGGCTGGCGACAGGCGCTGGCCGAGCAGGGTGTTCAACCTACCGAAAGCTGGAGCGCCAGCGCCGAGCCGGATATGCAGGGCGGGGAGGCCGCAATGGTAGAGCTGCTGGGT
>DOOK01000359.1:4428-14930 GCA_003512805.1 Erwinia sp.
CGCTGCTGGGTCGTAACCTCCAGCTTAGCGCCGTGTTCGCCTATAACGACAGCATGGCCGCCGGGGCGCTGGCTGCGTTGAAAGACAACGGCATTGCGGTGCCGCAGCAGCTGTCGGTGATTGGCTTTGATGACATCCCTATTTCGCGTTACACCGATCCGCAGCTGACCACTGTCCGTTATCCTATTGTTTCCATGGCTAAACTGGCGACCGAGCTGGCGCTGAAAGGCGCGGCGGGCCTGCTGGATGAGTCAGCAGGCCACTGCTTTATGCCCACGCTGGTGCGTCGGCATTCCGTCGCCATCTGCCAAAGTGTGGCGGCGATCACTATACGCAACGATACCGCCATGTAACCGTTTTCAATCCGTGAGTAAGTTCACAGTTAATTAACATCTGCTTCACTAAGATGGCCGTGCCTGGCCGGGACAGAATAACAACACGGTCCGGCCGCACACGCATACCGACCCTACACAGAACCGGAGAGAACAATGAAGAAGGCATTCACCCTCACTGCCCTGGTTGCCAGCATGATGTTTGGCGCAACGGCGCAGGCTGCCGATACCCGCATTGGCGTAACCATCTATAAATATGACGATAACTTTATGTCCGTTGTGCGCAAGGATATCGAGAAGGAAGCGAAAAACAGCAGCGGTATTCAGCTGTTAATGAACGATTCGCAGAACAGCCAGTCAACGCAAAACGATCAGGTTGACGTCATGGTAGCAAAAGGGGTGAAAGCGCTGGCGATTAACCTTGTCGACCCGGCGGCCGCCGCGGTCGTGATCAGCAAAGCCAAAGCCAACGACATTCCCATTGTTTTCTTCAACAAAGAGCCTTCCGCTAAGGCCCTGGCCAGCTACGAAAAAGCCTATTATGTTGGCACCGATTCCAAAGAGTCCGGCGTCAAGCAGGGCGAGCTGATCGAGAAACACTGGAAAGCCAATCCAAACTGGGATCTGAATAAAGACGGCGTAGTGCAGTTTGTGCTGCTGAAAGGCGAACCGGGCCATCCGGATGCCGAAGCGCGTACCAAATACGTTATCGATACCCTGAACAAAGACGGGCTGAAAACCCAGCAGCTGCATCTGGATACCGCTATGTGGGACACCGCCCAGGCGAAAGACAAGATGGACGCGTGGCTCTCCGGCCCGAACGGCAACAAAATCGAAGTGGTTATCGCCAACAACGATGCGATGGCAATGGGTGCGGTAGAAGCGCTGAAAGCGCATAACAAAACCTCCGTACCAGTATTTGGCGTGGATGCCCTGCCAGAAGCGCTGGCGATGGTGAAATCAGGCGCGATGGAAGGCACCGTGTTGAACGATGCGGAAAACCAGGCAAAAGCCACGTTTGATATGGCGAAAAACCTCGCGGCGGGCAAACCGGCAACCGAAGGCACTAACTACAAGCTGGAAGGCAAAGTGGTACGTGTAGCCTACGTCCCGGTCGACAAAGAGAATCTTGCTCAGTTTAGTAAATAAGTCTTTCCGGACGCACTCGCGTCCGTTACCGGACCCGTCGCAGAACGGGTCCGATCGTAAAACGATCCGCCAGGTAGAATTATGAGCAGCGATCAGGGGCAGTATCTGCTGGAAATGACTAACGTCAGCAAATCCTTTCCGGGCGTAAAGGCGTTAGATAACGTTAATTTGAAAATCCGTCCCCATTCGGTTCACGCGTTGATGGGTGAAAACGGCGCGGGCAAGTCAACTTTATTAAAATGCCTGTTTGGTATTTATAGCAAAGACACGGGAAGCATTCTTTTTCAGGGCAAAGAAATTGATTTTAAAAGCTCCAAAGAGGCGTTAGAAAACGGCGTCTCAATGGTGCATCAGGAATTAAACCTGGTTTTACAACGCACGGTCATGGATAACATGTGGCTGGGCCGCTATCCGCGAAAAGGCTTTTTCGTCGACCAGGAGAAAATGTACAAAGATACCAAAGCCATTTTCGAAGAGCTTGATATCGATATCGATCCGCGCGACAAAGTTATTAACCTTTCCGTTTCGCAGATGCAGATGATAGAGATTGCCAAGGCATTCTCCTACGATGCCAAAATTGTGATTATGGACGAGCCGACCTCTTCATTAACGGAAAAAGAAGTGAACCATCTGTTCACTATTATCCGTAAATTAAAAGATCGCGGCTGCGGTATCGTTTATATCTCTCACAAGATGGAAGAGATTTTCCAGCTCTGCGATGAAATTACTATTCTGCGCGACGGACAATGGATCGCTACCCAGCCGTTGGAAGGGCTGGATATGGATAAGATCATCTCCATGATGGTGGGCCGTTCGCTGAACCAGCGCTTCCCGGACAAAAGCAACGTGCCCGGCGAAACCATTTTGGAGGTGCGTAATCTTACCTCGCTGCGCCAGCCGTCTATTCGCGATATCTCATTCGATTTGCGCAAAGGTGAAATCCTTGGCGTGGCCGGTCTGGTAGGCGCCAAACGAACGGATATTGTGGAAACACTGTTTGGCATCCGCGAAAAGTCTGGCGGCACTATTAAGCTGCACGGCAAAAAAATCAATAATAACTCGGCTAATGAAGCGATTAATCACGGCTTTGCGCTGGTGACGGAAGAGCGACGCGCCACGGGTATTTATGCTTATCTTGATATCGGCTTTAACTCGCTGATTTCAAATATCCGCAAATATAAAAACTCGATTGGCCTGCTGGATAACAACCGCATGAAAAGCGATACCCAATGGGTTATTGATGCCATGCGGGTAAAAACACCAGGACATGCCACTTCTATCGGTTCGCTTTCGGGCGGCAACCAGCAGAAAGTGATTATTGGCCGGTGGTTGTTAACTCAGCCGGAAATATTAATGCTGGACGAGCCAACGCGCGGTATCGACGTTGGTGCAAAGTTTGAAATTTATCAGTTGATTTCCGATCTGGCGAAAAAAGAGAAGGGCATCATTATTATCTCTTCCGAAATGCCGGAACTGCTGGGCATTACCGACAGGATCCTGGTCATGAGTAACGGCATGGTTGCAGGCATTGTCGAAACAAAAACTACCACGCAAAACGAAATATTACGTTTAGCATCCAAGCACCTTTAATGAGGTAAGGGCTGTCCATGAATGCTGTGAATAAGAAGAATGCGCTCACCTGGCTGAAAGAAGGTGGCATCTACGTTGTGTTGCTGGTTTTGCTGGCAATTATTATTTTCCAGGATCCCACGTTTTTAAGCCTGATGAACCTGAGTAACATTTTAACTCAGTCCTCCGTGCGTATTATTATTGCGCTTGGTGTGGCCGGGTTGATTGTAACGCAGGGTACCGACCTCTCCGCCGGTCGTCAGGTTGGTCTGGCTGCTGTGGTGGCGGCGACGCTGTTGCAGGCTATGGATAACGCCAACAAGGTGTTTCCACATATGGATACCGTGCCGATCCCGCTGGTCATCCTGATTGTTTGTGTCGTCGGCGGCCTGATTGGCCTGATCAACGGCGTGATTATTGCCTATCTGAAGGTGACGCCTTTTATCACCACGCTGGGCACGATGATTATCGTTTACGGCATTAACTCGCTTTATTACGACTATGTAGGCGCTTCGCCAATCGCCGGGTTCGATGAGAAATTTTCGACCTTTGCGCAGGGCTTTATTCGCATGGGCGATTTCAAGCTCTCCTACATTACTTTCTATGCGGCTATTGCTATCTTCTTTGTCTGGATCCTGTGGAATAAGACCCGCTTCGGCAAAAATATTTTTGCTATCGGCGGCAATCCGGAAGCCGCAAAAGTGTCAGGCGTGAATGTTAACTTCAACCTGATCCTGATTTATGCACTTTCCGGCGTGTTCTACGCCTTCGGTGGGATGCTGGAAGCGGGACGCATTGGCTCGGCAACCAATAACCTGGGCTTTATGTACGAACTGGATGCGATTGCAGCCTGTGTGGTGGGCGGCGTCTCCTTTGCCGGCGGCGTCGGCACCGTAGCCGGGGTGGTCACGGGCGTGCTGATTTTCACCGTCATCAACTACGGGCTGACCTATATCGGCGTTAACCCTTACTGGCAGTACATCATCAAAGGCGGCATCATTATTTTCGCCGTGGCGTTGGACTCTTTAAAATACGCCCGTAAAAAGTAGTCTTTCCCTGCAAAGAAAGGCCAGCCCGGCTGGCCTTTTCCCTTCTGTCAGAACTGTACGCCTTTGGTCAGCCCACCATCTACCAGCAGATTAGCGCCGGTAGTAAAACTTGCCGCCTCGCTGGCCAAAAAGACCGTGGCTTTGGCCACTTCCTGCGGCGTCGCCATCCGTCCCAGCGGGTTCGCCGCCAGGCATTTAGCAAAAGTTTCCGGCTGGTTGCGTTCGATATCCCCCCAAACCCCTTCACTGAAATAGACGTTGCCCGGCGACACGGTATTCACACGGATGCCGTCTGCCGCGTGGCGTTCCGATAAGGTTTTGCCGTAATGGATCAGGGCCGCTTTCATAATGCCGTAAGGCTCGGCAAACATATCGACCTCGCGTCCTGCTACGCTGGATATTAGTACGATGGCGGCCGCCGGGGAGTTTTTCAGGTAAGGAAGGGCGGCCTGAACCAGCGTGACTGTGCCCATCAGATCGGTATCGAAGGCCTTACGCCACACGGCAGGGTCATTGCCGGCCGCCAGCGCGCTGACGTTAGGCACAATAATATCCAGGCCGCCGAGCCGGGTTGCCGCGTCCTTAATCCAGGTTTGCATCTGCTCGGGAGAGGTGACATCGACCGCCGTGCCGTGGGCGCGTGAACCCAATGCCTGCTGCGCTTCCTGTACGCCTTCCGCGCCGCGTGCGCAGAACTCGACGCGTGCGCCCTCGGCAAGAAAGCATTCTACAATCGCTCGTCCAATGCCGCGCGAGCCGCCGCTGACCAGTACACGACGATCTTTCAAATTCAGATCCATTTGTCTCTCCTGTTAACGTTTAGTGATTTATTCGGGGAGACAGACTGACAGAAGAAGAGGGCAGGTTTATAACAATCAGTGCGTTACTGCTGTATTGGTATTGGTATTGGTATTGGTATTGGTATTGGTATTGGTATTGGTATTGGTATTGGTATTGGTATTGGCATTGGGGGTATCTGCCTTCGCTTTTTGTTCCAGCTCCAGCAGCTGTTCGGGCGTGACTGCCGGATAGCTTGGCGCATCCTCCGGGATTTCATGTCGCGCCGGGATCGGCACCAGCGGCCCCAGAAAACGTGGCTCGCGCTTCATCAGATAAAGATCGGCCAGCGCGCCCAGGCGAGCCGCGACTTCCCTGATGCGGATATTCAGCATATTTTTCGGCGAGGGAACCGCATAGCACTGTGCCTGAATACCCATGTGCAGCGCGATAAACAGCGCACGTTCGCAGTGGAAACGCTGGGTAATAATGATGAAATCGTTGGTATCAAACACCTTACGCGTGCGTACGATAGAGTCCAGCGTGCGAAAGCCCGCATAGTCCAGCACGATATCGGTCGGCGCCACGCCTGCGGCGATTAAATCCCGGCGCATGGTCATCGGTTCATTATAGCTTTGCTGCGCGTTGTCCCCGCTCAGCAGCAAATAATTGATCTTGCCGCTATTGTAAGCGTTAAGCGCGCCCTGCATGCGATAGAGGTAATACTGATTGATAACGCCAGTACGATAATATTTCGCGGTGCCCAGCACCACGCCGACCTGACGGTGAGGCAACGATTTGAGGTTATCGTAGACGTAAGGCGCGGTTTTAACGCTTATCCAGCGATCCAGGCCAAGCGCGGTCATTACCATCAACGTTATGATGATAATCAGGCCGTAGATCAAGCGTTTTATCATGCCGTACGGTACTCAGACTGAAGCCCAAAAGGTGGCTCAAGGCTACTGTACCCGGCGAGGTGAAGCAAGCGGCAGCGCACCGGCTGGCGTCTTTTTGCACAAAATCCCGATGAGGTCTGATAAGGCGAAGCGGAAAAGCAAGAATAACCGGGCGCGTGGCGCGCCCGGTCAGCGTGATCAGATAGAAGTCCGACGGTAGTTACGGTACTGCGGCAGCCAGAAATTGGCGGCAATCGCTTTAGACAGCACGTCTTCCGAGGTGACAACCGCCACGCCCGCCAGCTGCGCTGCCTTACCAACGGCCATCGCAATGACTTTCGATACGCCCTGGATATCTTTCACTTCCGGCAGTACCGGGCCGACGCCGTCGTTAACCAACGGCGAGCAGTCTGCCAGCGCGCGGCTGGCCGCCATCAGCATACTGTCGGTCACCCGGGTCGCACCGGAAGCGATAACGCCCAGGCCAATGCCGGGGAAGATATAAGAGTTATTGCACTGCGCGATAGGGAAAGTCTGCTCTTTCCAGATAACCGGCGCAAACGGGCTGCCGGTCGCGACCAGCGCAGCGCCCTCTGTCCACGTCATAATATCCTGCGGCGTCGCTTCCACGCGGGAAGTCGGATTGGAAAGCGGCATCACGATTGGGCGCGCGCAGTGTTTGTGCATTTCGCGAATAATCTCTTCGCTGAACAGGCCCGGCTGGCCGGAAACGCCAATCAGAATATCCGGGCGTGCGTTGCGTACCACGTCCAGGAGTGACAGGGAATCGGAGCTGGAATCCCAGCCGGCCAGACTCTCACTTTTCTGCACCAGCTTGCTCTGGAAGTTGAGCAGGTTGGGCTGCTTGTCGGTAAGCAGGCCGAAACGATCCACCATAAAGACGCGCGCGCGGGCTTCTTCGTCGCTCAGGCCTTCTGATTTCATCTGCGCAATAATCTGTTCGGCGATGCCGCAACCGGCGGAACCGGCGCCCAGGAACACCACTTTCTGCTCGCTCATTTTGCTGCCCGCCGCGCGACTGGCAGCGATTAACGTCCCCAGCGTGACGGCGGCAGTGCCCTGAATATCGTCGTTAAAGCAGCAGACTTCATCACGATAGCGCTCCAGCAGCGGCATCGCATTTTTCTGGGCGAAATCTTCAAACTGCAGCAGCACGTTCGGCCAGCGGCTCTTCACTGCCTGAATAAACTCGTTAACGAAGTTGTCGTATTCTTCACCGGTAATACGCGGATGGCGCCAGCCCATATAAAGCGGGTCGTTCAGCAGCTGTTGGTTATTGGTGCCGACATCCAGCACCACCGGCAGCGTATAGGCCGGGCTGATGCCGCCGCAGGCGGTATACAGCGACAGCTTACCGATAGGAATGCCCATGCCTCCGATGCCCTGGTCGCCCAGGCCAAGGATGCGCTCGCCATCGGTGACCACAATCACTTTGACGTTCTGCTTAGTCGCGTTTTGCAGCATATCTTCAATGCTGGCGCGATTTGGGTAGGAGATAAACAGCCCGCGCGCCCGACGATAGATTTCAGAGAAGTGCTCGCAGGCCGCGCCGACGGTCGGGGTATAGATAATCGGCATCATCTCTTCAAGATGATTATCCAGCAGGCGGTAGAAAAGCGTTTCGTTGGTGTCCTGGATATTACGCAGGTAGACATGCTTGTCATTATCGTTTTTAAAATCCTGAAACTGGCGCCAGGCACGCTGGGCCTGCTCTTCGATGGTTTCCACCGTTTCAGGCAGCAGGCCGTTCAGGTTAAAATCGTTACGTTCTTCTATAGAGAAGGCGCTGCCCTTATTCAGTAGCGGAAATTCCAGCAGGATAGGACCAGCGTAGGGAATGTAGAGAGAGCGCTTACTTTCGTAGTCGAGTTCCATGTAATCAATACTCACTGGGATCGGTAGTGGCCCAATCCTAAAATAATTCACCCGAAAATACAGCATTTGTTAACAGCTTATAACAAATGCGGGCATTTTTTTGGCAATAAAAAGCCAGCCGGCTGGCTGGCGAAGCGGTGACCGGAATCAGTACAGCGGCACCGTTTGCAAACTGGCACAGCCGAGCGCCTGAAGCGTCGCGGTGGTCGCCTGACGCTGAATCAGCCGCGCATCAGGCGCTTCCGCGAGGACGGCACGCTGAATCTGCAGCACGTCATAGCCTGCCAGATTTAGCAGGATCAGTGCCGCCTGCAGCGGCGGCAGGCTGGGGTTATAGGCTGCGTTCTCTGCATAGCTGCCGGCAAAAATCGCGCCGTCATCCATTTGCAGCGCTACGCCGCTCAGCGCCTGTGAATAGGGCGCATGGCTACGGTTAGCGGCCTCCAGTGCCGCTCTGGCCAGCGCGTCGCCGGCGAGGGTCAGGCCATGATCGACCTCGTCCATCAGCAGCGTCTCAATCGCCAGGTCGCGCGGGCCAAAAGCGTCGGGCAGATAATCGCCCAGCGTTGCCGGTTCGCGTCCTGGCAGATGAATGCGCAAGGCAGTACCGCTGTTCAGCTCGTTCATAAACTGGCGACAGTGGCCGCAGGGCGTGTAGTTGACGGTAATGGCCTCCAGACCTTTCTCGCCACGCAGCCAGGCGTGGGTTACCGCGCTCTGCTCGGCATGAACGGTCTGCTGCATAGTCGCGCCGGAAAATTCCATGTTCGCGCCAAAATAGAGGTGTCCGCTGTTACCGAGCGCCAGTGCGCCAACGTTGAAGCGAGAAAGCGGTACCACGGCGCAGGCGGCCGCCAGCGGCAACAGAGCAAAAGCGAGTTCCCGATTGTCCAAACCCGTTTCGGTTCTGAGGGCGGCCATTTGCTCAGGGGTAAAGAAAGCGGAAAAGGTATCGGTCAGGAAAGGCTGTAACGCCGCCTGGAGCGGGGAAGGCAGCGCGGCGAAAGCCGCTTGAAAACGTGGTTGCATAGTGGCTTCTCTTGCATAGTTGGCCGCTTATTCTGGCGGGCAGCCAGGCTAATGTATGTGATTATAATCACACAGATTATGTAATTTATGAAAGAGAACCACAAAATGCGCGACGCATAGCAAATTTTACCGCCAAAGATGCATTAACAGCGGGAAAAGAAACGGTGCCAGCAGGGAGGTGATAATGCCGCAGATCACCAGCGCCAGCGAGCTGTACGCGCCTTCCTGATAATCCAGCTCCGAGCAGCGTGCCGTACCCAGCGCATGGGAAGCATTGCCAATCGCCAGCCCGCGCGACGCCTTGCTGCGGATTTTCAGCAGGTTAAGCAGCATGTGACCAAAAACGGCCCCCAGTACGCCGGCAATTAACACGCAAATAGCGCTGATAGCCGGAATGCCACCCAGCGTGGCGGAGACCGCCATGGCAATAGGCGTGGTCACAGATTTGGGCATAATAGTCGCCGCTATTTGTGGCGTGGCGCCCATCCACAGCGCGATAGCCGTGCCGGAGATCATTGCCGTCATACTGCCAATAAAGCAGACGCCAATGATGGACTTCCAGCGTGCGCGGATCTGGTGCATTTGTTCGTACAAGGGCAGCGCCAGCGCCACCACCGCAGGCTGTAACAGCTGATTCAGGATAGCGCTGCCCTGAAAATAGCGCGCGTAGGGCATTTGGATCAGTAGCAGCAGGGGAATGATCACCGCCATGGAAATCAGGAGCGGATTAAGCAGGGAAATTTTAACCTTCGCTGCCACCCGGCGTGCGCCGAAAAAGACCAGCATGGTCAGGGGCAGAGACCACCAGATATCACTCATCGCCGACTCCTTTCACTTTACCGTGCAGCTTGTGCGAAACCAGCCCTACGGTCAGTAAAACGATAAAGGTACTGACCACGCAGGAAACCACTATCGGACCGAACTGCGCGCTGAGCAGATCGGTATACCCCATTACGCCGACGCTTATCGGCACGAAGAGCAGCGCCATATAGCGGATCAGCAGCAGGCTGCCGGGCCGTACCCAGTCGGGCGGCAGGAGTTGAAAAGCCAGCAGGAAAAACAGGATCAGCATACCGATAATGCTGCCTGGAATCGTTACCGGCAGCAGCAGCGCCAGCGCGTTGCCGGCATAAAGGCAGAGATAAATAATCACAAAAGCGCGCAGATAGCGCCAGATGACCAACAGTACGGTACGCATGATAAGCTCCGGTTTTGCAACGCATTAATCATACGATCGGCGGGGGAAATGTGCCAGAGATCACAGGGCATGTAAAAAAAGCGGGCGAATCGCTTCGCCCGTCTTCGGTACTTATTTTACCTGCATCCCAGGCTGGGCGCCGCTGTCTGGCGAAAGCAGGAAGATCTCTTTACCGCCGGGACCGGCAGCCATCACCATGCCTTCTGAGATGCCGAAGCGCATCTTCCGCGGTGCAAGGTTGGCCACCATGATGGTCAGGCGGCCGTTCAATACTGACGGATCCGGATAGGCGGTGCGAATACCGGAGAAGATATTGCGGGTTTCTCCCCCCAGATCCAGCGTCAGGCGCAGCAGCTTATCGGAGCCTTCCACAAACTCCGCGTTCTGGATCAGCGCGATACGCATATCCACTTTTGCGAAGTCGTCAAAGGTAATGGTTTCCTGAAGGGGCGCATCTGCCAGCGGGCCGGTCAGCACCGGTTTATTGGCGGCTGCCGCATCCTCTTTCGAAGCCTCAGTCAGCGCGTTAACCTTGTCCATCTCAATGCGGTTATACAGCGCTTTAAAGGTGGAAAGCGTGTGGTCACGCAGGGGGTGCGCAATACCG
>DOOK01000116.1 GCA_003512805.1 Erwinia sp.
TGGATGCCTTCAAACAGCGGAGCAGTGACTTTATCTTCTACACCCAGTGCCATGGCAACGGCCCAGGCCTGCGTGACGACTTTACCCATTTCGCCGCCAAGGAATTCAACGTGATACTTAGTCACTTTTGTCCCGGCGGGTACGGCTTTTTTTACCGCATCGCTGACGTGCCAGACGTGTTCAAATTCATAGCAGTGCGGGCAGAAGAAAGAGAAGAACTCCACAACCTGGGGCTCGCCGGTAACGGGTTTCTGTATCGTGACGTACTGCTGACCATCGGTAAACTGGGCAGCAGAAGCGCTGAACGCCAGAAAAGCCCCAACCAGCGCGAATAAAATCTTTTTCATCTGAAAACTCTCTCCTAACAGCAAAAGAGGCTGACCGGAAAAGGCGGTCAGCCCTGGAATACAGGCATCAGCTGCAGCGGTGGCTCCTGCAACAGCCGGGCCTGCTCATTAAAAATAGCGATCTGTCTGCGCCAGAAATCTTCGTCCGTCATCCATGGAAAGCTGGCCGGAAACGCAGGATCTTCCCAACGGCGCACAATCCACGCCAGATAATAAACCATCCTCATAGCGCGTAAAGGCCCAATCAGTGACAATTCGTGTGTGTCGAACTCACAGAATTCACCGTAGGCTTCCAGCAGGATATCCCACTGAATGCGCTGCTCCTGAAGGTCACCGTTAATAAGCATCCACAAATCCTGGACGGCCGGGCCATTACGCGCGTCATCCAAATCGACAAACAAAGGGCCATCACGCCACAGAATATTGCCAGGATGGCAATCACCATGCAGACGAAGCGGCTGCCACTGAGTATGCCAGCACTTTTGTAAAGTTGTGCTGAGTAGATCGACGCTTGCCAATAAATCCTGTTTTAGTTTAGGTGGGATCAACTTACTGGCGACAAGTACCTGCCGGGGTTCATGAATATACTCTTCCAGGCTAAAGGTTGGGCGGGCAACGAAGCTTTTTTTACGTCCCGTCTGGTGAATACGCCCCAGAAAACGGCCAACCCACTCCAGATGATCGTAGTTATCCGTTTCGTACTGCCGTCCTCCAAGGCTGGGGAAAACGGTGAACCAGTAGCCGTTATGCTGATGTAACGTTTGCCCCTGTAGCGCAAGCGGTGCGGCAACAGGAACCTCATCAGCCAGCAGCTCGGCTGTAAATTGGTGTTCCTCTTCAATTTGCAGCGGCGACCAGCGCTGAGGGCGATAAAACTTCACCACATAGCGTTTTTTTTCCTCATCGGAAAACTGATAGACCCGATTTTCATAGCTGTTTAGCGCAGTAAGCCCCGACTCAACGCGAATGCCCGTTTCCCAGAGCGCGTCCAGAATCGTATCAGGATTAAGATTTTGAAAGTTAAAGGCGGGTTCGGTCATCCGGCGTACTCATCGATAATCATCATGCGTTGAGGATACCATTAATCGCTCGTGCGTCGGATGAACAGCGATAGTTAATCTTTAATAACACCGCGCGCACGTAGCAATGCCGTTTTGAAATCGTCCTCATAATCTTTTTGCAGGCCAGGAATGGCTTCGCTCTTGTCGGCGTTACGGAGTTTAAGATGATAAATCAGTACGTCATCGGTCAGGTCGACCAAAGGTTGAGTAAAACCTGCTTCTTCCGCCATTTTCTGCAAAAATTGCGCTAAATTCAGATCGGGTTCCTGTTGCCAGGCTGGCTGCAGCAGTGAAATTAATTCATTGAGACGATGACATTTCATAATAGGGTTCCTGTAAATATCGGGTTCCGTTACGGTAACAGGGTTAATCCCACAAAAAAAGAGGGTATAAAGCTGATGGATTTGGATGGGTCGGATACCGTTTCGATTGCAGGCGTCATTCTTGCCGGCGGACGTGGCAGCCGCATGGGGGGCGAAGATAAAGGATTAGTCCTGTACCGGGATAAGCCGCTTTATCAGCACGTATTGGCCAGGCTACGCTCTCAGGTCAGCCGTATATATATTAGCGCTAACCGCAATCTGCCTGTTTATCGGCAAACCGGTCTGACAGTGATAACCGATACTTTACCTGATTTTCCCGGGCCGCTGGCCGGTATGCTGGCAGCGCTGGAGCAAACAGAGGCGGAGTGGACGATATTTGTCTCTTGTGATACCCCTTCGCTGCCGGAAGATTTGGTTTCTCGTCTGTGGCACGCAAAACGGGCTGCGCCCGTAGTCTGGGCCAGATCGGGAGGACGCGATCATCCTACCCTGGCGCTAATGCATATCAGCTTAACGGAACCGCTAAGGGAGTTTCTGGCCAGGGGAGAGCGAAAGGTCATGGTTTTTCTTCAACAAGCAGGAGGACATGGCGTAAGTTTCGACGATTGCCCTGACGCGTTTAATAATATAAATCGCCATGAAGATCTTATTGCAGGAGCACGCGAATGATCCCTCTTTTAGCCATCGCCGCCTGGAGCGGGACAGGTAAAACTACGCTGTTAAAACAGGTTATTGCCCTCCTGAAAGCGCGTGGGATCCGTGTGGGTCTGATCAAACATACTCACCACAATATGGATATCGACACGCCCGGCAAGGACAGCTATGAACTCCGCAAGGCAGGGGCCGATCAGGTGATGGTTTATAATCCTCAGCGGTGGGCGTTGATTACCGAAACCCCTGACCATCAGGAGCCTGATCTTCGCTATCTTGCCAGTCGAATGAATCCAGCTTTGACAGATATTATTTTAGTGGAGGGCTTTAAACATGAACCGGTGCCTAAAATAGTACTGTGGCGAGGAGGAAGCGAACAGCGTTTCAACGAGCTGTTTGATGAACACGTTATTGCAGTAGCCGCTGATGCTATTTTCTCACTGCCCGTCCCTTTGCTGGATATTAATAATGCAGCTATGGTTACCGACTTTATTTTAAAGTGGTTAGAAGAGCAGCTATAAATCCCCAAGCCAATTTCAAAAAGGCAGTAGAGAGCCGTTTTAAGGCACTATGCAGCTGGTTTCAGCAGGCTGGCGCGCGTAAACGTACTGAGCGTCGGCAATCAGGTCAGCGGATGCAGGGTTTGTGCCTTTACGCTGAAAACGCAGCCGCCCGGGACAGGGAGGGCATGAGGTCCTGCCTGCCGTACCGTTTACGACGGCCCGCCGCTGCGCGGCAGAAACGCAAAAAG
>DOOK01000360.1 GCA_003512805.1 Erwinia sp.
CATATTCTCCCGGACTGATGGCGACTCCTGAATCATTCTGACCCTGGCTTATAACCGGCAGCATAACAAGAAGGTGCTCATGGCTAATGACATTCGTATCGAAGAAGACCTGTTAGGTATGCGAGAAGTTCCGGCGGATGCTTACTATGGTGTTCATACGCTGCGTGCAATTGAAAATTTCTATATCAGTAACAGCAAAATCAGCGATATTCCGGCCTTTGTCCGCGGCATGGTGATGGTGAAAAAAGCGGCCGCTATGGCGAATAAAGAGCTGCAAACCATTCCGCGCAATATTGCTAACGCCATCATCAAAGCCTGTGATGAAGTCCTGATTAACGGCAAATGTCTGGATCAGTTTCCGGTTGATGTCTATCAGGGTGGCGCCGGAACGTCGGTTAATATGAACACCAACGAGGTGCTGGCCAATATCGGTCTGGAGCTGATGGGCCATCAAAAAGGGGAATATCAGTTTCTGAACCCCAACGATCACGTTAATAAATGCCAGTCCACCAACGACGCCTACCCTACCGGCTTCCGCATTGCGGTTTACAGCTCTATCCTGCAACTGCTGGACGCTATCGGCAAACTTAGCGAAGGTTTCGAACGCAAAGCTCTTGAATTCAACACTATCCTGAAAATGGGCCGTACCCAGCTACAGGATGCCGTGCCGATGACGCTGGGCCAGGAATTCCACGCGTTTAACGTGCTGCTGAAAGAAGAGATCAAAAATATCCTGCGCACTGCCGAGCTGCTGCTGGAAGTGAACCTGGGCGCAACGGCTATCGGCACCCGTCTTAACACGCCAGAAGGTTACCAGCAGCTGGCCGTACAGAAGCTGGCGGAAGTCAGTAACCTGCCCTGCGTGCCGGCAGAAGATTTAATCGAGGCGACGTCAGACTGCGGCGCTTACGTCATGGTGCACAGCTCGCTGAAACGCCTGGCGGTGAAACTGTCGAAAATCTGTAACGATCTGCGCCTGCTCTCCTCCGGCCCGCGCGCCGGTCTGAACGAGATCAACCTGCCGGAACTGCAGGCCGGTTCTTCTATTATGCCTGCCAAGGTGAACCCGGTCGTGCCGGAAGTGGTCAATCAGGTCTGTTTTAAGGTTATCGGCAATGACGTGACGGTGACGATGGCCTCGGAAGCGGGCCAGCTGCAGCTGAACGTGATGGAACCCGTCATTGGTCAGGCGCTGTTTGAATCGGTCTCTATCCTCACTAATGCCTGTGCCAACCTGCTGGAAAAATGCGTGGATGGTATCACCGCCAATAAAGCCGTTTGCGAAGCCTACGTCTTCAACTCTATCGGCATCGTGACCTATCTGAATCCCTATATCGGCCACCATAACGGCGATATCGTCGGCAAGATTTGCGCCGAAACGGGCAAAAGCGTGCGGGAAGTGGTGCTGGAGCGCGGTCTGCTGACCGAAACGGAGCTGGATGACATTTTCTCCACCCAGAATCTGATGTATCCGGTTTATAAAGCGAAACGCTATACCGATGAAGAGTAAGTCTCCGCGGTAGGCAAAAGGCACGTTAGTTCGTAGAACAACGTGCCTTTTTTTATGCCGCAAGTTACATGCTATCAACGAATTTATAACCAAACAGATCAGGGGAGCAAACTATGATTTTACCCGAACTTATTGTCGTCTTAGCGGCGATCTATCTGGGTGCGCGACTGGGCGGCATCGGCATCGGCTTCGCTGGTGGTGTGGGCATGCTGATCCTGACGCTGGGGTTTCAGATTAAGCCAGGCGCCATCCCGTTCGACGTGATTGAAATCATCATGGGTGTGATTGCCGCTATCGCCGCGATGCAGGTGGCGGGCGGGATGGATTATCTGGTCAGCCTGGCCGAACGTCTGCTGCGCAGGCATCCGCGCTATATTACTTTTCTGGCACCGCTGGTGACTTATGCGATGACGCTGCTGGCCGGCACTGGCCATACGGCGTTCTCCACGCTGCCGGTTATTGCCGAAGTCGCGAAGGAACAGGGCGTTCGCCCTTCCCGCCCGCTTTCCATTGCGGTTGTCGCCTCGCAAATCGCGATTACCGCTTCGCCCATCTCTGCCGCCGTGGTGTTCCTTTCCGGCATTCTGGAGCCAAAAGGCGTCAGCTATCTGGGCCTGCTGGCCGTCGCTATTCCTTCCACGATGGTTGCGGTTTTCCTGGCCGCGATGATCACCAATTTTTTGGGTAAAGAGCTGCATGAGGATGAGGTTTATCAGCAGCGTCTGGCAAAGGGCGAAGTCACGCTGCGTGGCGAAACGGTCTTTAAAGAGAAGCCGGGCGCGAAAAGATCGGTGCTGCTGTTTTTAATCGGCATTATTGCGGTAGTGCTTTACGCCACGGCCATTAGCGAAACCGTTGGGCTGATCCCCCATCCCGTGCTGCCGCGTAACGAAGCCATCGTGATCTTTATGCTCACTATTGCGGCGCTAATCTGCCTGAGCTGCAAAGTGGATACCGCAAAAATTCTCTCGGCCAGCACTTTTCGATCGGGTATGAGTGCCTGTATCTGCGTGATGGGTGTGGCCTGGCTGGGCGATACCTTTGTAAAAGCCCATATCAATGAAATTCAGGATTTTGCCGGCAGCCTGCTGCGGGACTATCCGTGGATGCTGGCGGTGATCCTCTTTTTCGCCTCCACGCTGCTCTATTCACAGGCCGCCACCACTAAAGCGCTGATGCCTGCGGCGTTGCTGCTGGGCGTGTCGCCGCATACCGCGATAGCTTCTTTCGCCGCCGTCTCGGCCCTGTTTGTCCTGCCAACTTATCCTACGCTGCTGGCCGCGGTGGAGATGGATGACACCGGCTCAACCCGCATCGGGAAATTTGTGTTTAACCACTCCTTTATCGTGCCGGGAACGCTGGCTATTGTGCTGTCGGTCGCTTTTGGCTTTCTTTTTGCGCATCTGTTCCTGTAGCGATGAGGCCCGCCCGGCTCACTCTTTCTGACGGGCCGGTTTCCGCTTTTTTCAGCGTGACTTCCTGGCAAAGCCGCCGCTGTCGGGCCGTGATATAGTCTGTGCCCTGTACAAGATCCCTTGAACATCGGGGATCGCCCGTTTTTTGATTTATATCGGTAGTGGAAAAATGATCCCTGTCATAATGAAACGCCTCACAACCTGCCTGCTGCTGACGTTGGTCGCCCTTTTTAGTACAGGCGCGAGTGCCTCGCTGTTTGACAAGAACGCCAACAGCCATTTCGGCACCGTCGATCAGGCTTTCAGTTTCGATTTCAGCCAGCGGGCCGACAGGCTCACGCTCAGCTGGACGGTTAAGCCGGGTTACTATCTTTACCGCCAGCAAATTTCCCTGACCGCGCACGGCGCGAAGCTGGCCGACTGGACGCTGCCAGCAGGCAAGCCGCATGAAGATGAATTTTACGGTAAGACCGAGATCTATCCCGACAGCCTGACGGTACCTTTAACGCTCCTGCAGGCAGATAAGGGTGCCACGCTTAGCGTGACGTACCAGGGCTGCGCCGCGGCCGGTTTTTGCTATCCGCCGGAAATCCGCAGCGTGCCGCTTAATGAAGTCGCCGCTGCCAGCTCACCGCCCGCCGGTTCGCCCCCGGTAAGCCATGCCAATGCCGACAATTCGGCGACCGCGCCGACCGCTGCCAGCCTGCCCTTTTCACCGCTTTGGGCGCTGTTGATCGGCATCGGCGTCGCCTTTACGCCGTGCGTGCTGCCAATGTACCCACTGATTTCCGGGATTATCCTTGGCGGCAACCGTCGCTATTCGTTAAAGCGCCTGTTTGCGCTTGCCATGCTCTACGTGCAGGGTATGGCGCTGACCTATACCGCACTGGGCGTGATTGTTGCCGCCGCGGGTCTGCGCTTTCAGGCTGCGCTGCAGGCGCCGGCCGTGCTAATCGGCCTTTCCGCAGTGTTTATCCTGTTGGCGCTGTCAATGTTCGGGCTGTTTACCCTCCAGCTGCCTTCTGCGTTGCAAACGCGGCTGACGCTGTTAAGTAATCGCCAGCAGGGTGGTTCGCTGCCGGGCGTCTTTTTAATGGGCGCGCTGGCCGGGCTAATTTGTTCGCCCTGCACCACCGCGCCGCTTAGCGCCATCCTGCTGTATATTGCGCAAAGCGGCAACATGCTGGCCGGTGCTGGCACGCTCTGGCTTTACGCCATGGGCATGGGGCTGCCGCTGATTGTGGTTACGCTGTTCGGCAACCGTCTGCTGCCGAAAAGCGGCGCATGGATGCAAACGGTAAAAGAGGGCTTCGGCTTTGTGATCCTGGCGCTGCCGGTCTTTCTGCTTGAACGCCTTGTGG
>DOOK01000362.1 GCA_003512805.1 Erwinia sp.
CTACGACGAGTTTTGGCAGACGCTTAATGCTGTCCCGATGTCTTCGCCGCTTTATTGCCTGCCGACGACTTTTGCGCGCAAGCCGCTGGAGGAGATTGCCAGCAAAAAACGGTCAGAGTATCGGAAACGTTACGAGCTGCTGGACGCCCTTGCAGAGCAGTTTACTGCGCATAGCGGCTGATCCGGCTCTACGGATAAACCGCACCGATCTGCGTGCGGTTTACCTCAGCGGTTTTCCTTTACCACATCATCTATTTTCCAGCCGTTTTTATCTTTGCGCATCGTGACCAGTAACAGCTGACGATCCTCAGGATCTTTACCTAACGCCACGTCACCTGAGGCAACTTCGCCGTTGACGGTAAAACGGCTGGCGCTAACGTGATCTACCCAGCTGTCGCTATAGTCCTGATCCTGTAAGAAGAAGTCATCGTCCATGCCGTCAGGGCTTTTGATCAAGACATTGATCTTTTGCAGCAGCTGCGGCGTGACATACTGATTTAACACCGGATCGTGCTCATCGATCGGGCTTTCATCCTTGCTTAACGCGCTCAGATACCAGCTATAAAATTCCTGGCTGATTTTTTGCGGATCCTGTTCCGCCGCGCTGGCCTGGGACGCCAGTAGGGCTATACCCAGCGCCAATATCCATTTTTTCATCAAAAATCTCTGTTCGTTACGTCTTGCGTGACGGCGCCACGCTGCCGGTTAATTTACCTTCTCAGCGCGCTGAAGGAACCCGTTTCCACATTATTTTTGGTAAATGTTTATACTGCATTTCGCCGTAGCCAGCAGGTCATTACCTCTGCCAGAGCGGCAGGCTGTTCCAGGGGTAGCATATGGCCAGAGTCTGCAATTATGTCCAGTTCGGCATGCGGAATACGTTCATACAGCGTTTGCGACTCCTGTATTGAGCGCATGCGATCTTCTGCGGCAGCGATGATCAACGTCGGGCATGCAATCTGTGACAGCAGATCGCTATCGCTGTTGCGTGCCATAACCAGCTGACGGCAGTACGCCTCTTTGCCCATCCGCAGGCTCATCTGGAAAATCTGCGTTTTTAAGCGTTCATTGTTTGCCTGTTTTTTACTGAGCGAAAGCGCGATGCTTTTCTGCCCCAGACCGCGAAAGGCACCGCTTGTTGACTGTAGCGAGCGTGCCGTAGCGGCTTTGAAAGCCCGCAGCTCCGCACTGTCTGCCTCGCTGGAGGTGGCGATCAGAATCAGCTTTTCTACCCGCTCCGGCGCCTGCCGGATCATTTCACGAGCCACATACCCCCCCATCGAAAACCCTACCAGGGTAAATCGCTCGGGTGCCTGCCGCAGCACGCTGGTCGCCATCGCTTTCAGCTGGCTTTCACGGGTGAGATCGCCATAAATTAGCGGGCCAAACGGTGCCAGATCCGTCGCCATAGCCTGCCACAAACCGGCATCGCACATGACGCCCGGCAATAAAACCATCGCCATCAGTTCCTCCTGGTAGGTCAGGCTGAGAATACCATTTATACGATAATAAGTTGAGTATCGCCTGGCGTGTTTGTTGATAAACAGGAGCAGGCGTTAGGGCGCGTTTCTTCGCAGCAGACCGCCAGGATCGGGCGTTGGATAGTCAACATCGATGCCCAACGGCACGGCATAGCGGCTCTGCCAAAGCTGTAAATGAAGCGCATCCAGCCGCTCCGCCATAGCGGCGTCATTCAGCACCAGCTCCAGGTTGCGTGAGCGATCGAAATAACCACCGCTCCAGTTACTGGTGCCTACCCAGGCCAGCTCGCCGTCAATGGTCATGATTTTGCTATGCACTACCCGGGCGTAGGGAATAAACCCGCTGCCTGCTTCCGGTATCGTAACGATTTTTATCGCTATGCCCGGTATCAGCGCCAGGCTTTTTAGCCAGGCGATATCAGGCTGTCGGGTGTTCCAGTTAGCCACCATCAACTCGACCTGCACGCCGCGTGCTGCCGCCGCGCGCAGCGCGTTGTCGATAACGCCGTAAAAAGGCCGACTGCGCTTTGTGCCAAACGACAACGGTGCATAGTCCATTACCTGCACCCGAATATGCTTTCTGGCCGAAGCAAGCAGCTGTGGCAGCACCGCCTGTGAATCGGCAATGCCTGCCGGATTCCATGCTCGCGGACTGGCAACCAGATAGCGCCCTGTGCGTAGGTCGGCAGGCAAAGCGTCCGTACCGGTTTCAGGCACCTTTTCGCCGGCTTCCAGCAGCGGCTGCACGGACCAGTCGTGATTAAAAATAGCAATAATCTGCGCTACGACCGGCGCGTCGCTAATCAGCAGGCCCGTTTCCTGAATATGTTCCAGCGCCCGCCAGTCGAAATTCTGGCTGCCGACGAAGCTTTGTTTATCGTCTACTATCAGGTATTTCGCATGAATAATACCGCCAGCCAGCCGGGTGAAACGGATAACGCGGAAGGTGAGTCCGGGAATCGCTTTCAGTTGTGTTATCGTCTCCGGCGTGCTGAGCTTCAGCCCTTTTTCATCCATCAGGAAGCGGATTTTCACGCCGCGCTCGCCCGCCTGCCGCAGTGCCTCGATCGCTTTATCCAGCCTCGAACCCGGCTCGTTGGCGACGTAAAACTGAGCAATATCAATTTGCGTACGGGCGCGGGCAAATATCTCCTGCCACACCACGCTGCTGCTACGCAGATCCGATGCCGCCAGCGTGGTTTCTGCAGGTGCGTCATACACCAGTTCATAACCCGCCGTCACAAACTTTGTCTCAGCAAACGGGCTAATCAGCCGCAGCCCGCCGCACAGTAATCGTTTGCCCCGCTGCGCAAGGTCGCGCATAGCGGCGCATGCCGTTGTTGCGTGGCTCTGTAAAAGGATCGGGCCGTTGTACAGGCGTGGACGTCCGCAACAACGGCACCTTAAGTCATTCATTAATGTGCTCCATACGGTTCGGCAATAATTTATTGCGGCCAGGCTAACCAAGGCATACACAGGCAAACATGCATCACCACATTCACTACCTGAAGGCCACGCGAACAAACATGCATCGCCACATTCACTACCTGAAGGCCACGCGGGCAAACATGCATCACCACTTTCACTACCCGAAGGCCCATGCAGGCAAACATTCATCACCACATTCACTACCTGAAGGCCCACGCAGGCAAACATGCATCACCACATTCGCTATCTGAAGGCCATGCGGGCAAACATGCATCACCACATTCACTACCTGAAGGCCATGCGGGCAAACATTCATCGCCACTTCGCTATCTGAAGGCCACGCGGGCAAACATGCATCACCACACTTGCTATCTGAAGACCACGCAGGCAAGCATTCATCACCACATTCACTATCTGAAGGCCCACGCAGGCAAACATGCATCACCACACTTGCTATCTGAAGACCACGCAGGCAAACATTCTTCATCAGGCTTCATGCCCATCAGACGTTTGGTGTCCAGCATCAGGCCTGGCATAGCGCGCTACGCCTTCTTGATTTCATCCAGATAGTTGTAAATGGTGTAACGCGTCACGCCCAGCGCTTTTGCCGCTTTTTCCACCCCGCCGCGCACGATGAACAGACCTTTGTCCTGCATAGTGCGCACTATCGCTATCTTCTCTTTTTTCGACACTCCCGCTATCCCGGAAGACGGCATAGCGGAGCAAATAATTTCGTTCATGCGCGTTTCCAGGCTGGAAATTTCCTCTGCCGGCACGCTGGCAGGCAGCAGCTGCCGAAGCAGGGTTTGGGCTGTTTCCAGGGCAGAATGATCGGCGTTAAAGCACAGCGAAACCAACGGTTGATGGTTTTCGTCCCTGAACATAACGGTAGCGCTTTGCAGTGCCGTGCCGCGTACGCTGGTGGTGCGATAATCTTTAAAAACCTGCGGATTTTCACCGGTCGGCTTTTGCTCTAACAGCCCCAGAAAGCCCAAATCGTTTTCGGGCGCGCTCTGTAGCGGACTGCCAGGCTGGCGACCGGAGATATGACCGTTAATGATTTTTACCACCGAAGAAGCGGGTTGGGTCAGATCGTGCAGCACGATCTCCAGATGCTGGCCAGTAACCGACGCGAGCGCATCCATTACCGCACTCATCTCTTTAATCAACCGCGTTTTTTCTTCTTTACTGCTCATTGGCTTTTCTCCAGCGAAAACAGGTTATTACCCTGACTGCCATTTGGCAAAAAAATCAACGAAATGTTGATTGATCAATTTTTTGTTGATAATTTACCCTTATCGGTAGCGTGCTGCCTGGTATCCTTTGTGCCGGACGAGCCGGCCACCTCATCATTTGATGCGGGCAGGCTGCGCTTTCCTTTTTTCCTGCGTCGTTTCTTTTCATCAGCCTTCAGGAATAAAAATGCATCTACACCACACCACACCGCTTATTCCGTCACGTCCTCTGAGTCTGTTAGCCGGGCAGGACGTCTGGCTGAAAATGGAGGCGTTTCAGCCACCCGGTTCGTTTAAAATCCGCGGCATTGGGCTGGCCTGTCAGCACTATTTACGCCAGGGTGCCGAACGCTTTGTCTCCTCATCGGGTGGCAATGCGGGCATGGCGGTCGCCTGGGCTGGTCGTCAGCTGGGCGTGCCCGTTATCGTTGTGGTGCCCGAAACCACTTCCGCACGGGCCATTGAACTGCTGCGTCAGGAGAATGCGGACGTTATCATCCACGGCGCCTCCTGGCAGGAGGCTAACCAGTATGCGCAGTCGCTGCTGGGCAGCAAAGATGCTTTTTTGCATCCGTTTGACGATCCTTTGTTGTGGCAGGGCCATGCTACGATGATCGATGAGGTGGCCGCTACAGAGTGTAAACCTGACGTGGTAATCCTGTCGGTTGGCGGCGGCGGTTTGTTGAGCGGCGTGGTGGAAGGACTGCAGCGCAACGGCTGGCACGATGTTCCCGTAGTGGCCGTGGAAACCGAGGGGGCCGCCTCCTTCCACGCAGCGGTGCAGACCGGTCATACCGTTGAACTCGCCGCCATCAACAGCGTGGCGGGTTCGCTGGGGGCAAAACGGGTCAGCGAACAGGCGCTGCGCTGCGCTGCCACGCATCCCATCCACAGCGCGCTGGTCACTGACAGCCAGGCGATAGCGGCGTGCAGCCGTTTCCTGAACGATC
>DOOK01000113.1:0-557 GCA_003512805.1 Erwinia sp.
CGTACAGTTTGCCAATCTGGATACGGTACTGGGCGCAGGCCTGCAGCTCCGCCTGTTTGGCAAGCCGGACGTTCAGGGTAAACGCCGAATGGGTGTTGCGCTGGCAACCGGTGACAGTATTGATGAGGCCGTAGAGCGCGCCATCGCCTGCGCCACGGGCGTAAAAGTCAGCGGCTGATATCTTTACCGCTTCGACAAAAAGGATGGCGCTGGCCATCCTTTTTTACGCTGGTTTTACCGGAAAACGCGTTAACGCGCGCCTGCCACCGCCTCTTTGGCCAGTTGCGTAATACGATCGTAATCCCCTGCTTCCAGCGCATCAGTCGGCACCAGCCACGACCCCCCGATACAAAGCACGCTTTTCAGGGCCAGATAATCACGATAGTTAGCCGGAGAGATGCCCCCGGTCGGGCAGAAGCGAACCTGTGGAAAAGGCCCGCTGATAGCCTGAAGCGCTTTTACGCCCCCATTGGCTTCCGCCGGGAAAAATTTAAATTCGCACAGGCCATGGTCCATTCCGGCCATCAGCTCAGACACGGTGCTGATGCCTGGAATGA
>DOOK01000113.1:748-3139 GCA_003512805.1 Erwinia sp.
GTGCTGATGCCTGGAATGAGCGGAATGGGCCCTTCCATAGCAGCCTGAAGGAGCGGCGCGGTGATGCCAGGACTGATAACAAATTTTGCGCCCGCCTCGGTTACTTCCTGCAGCTGCTGCACGTTCAGTACCGTCCCGGCGCCGACGATCGCTTCAGGTACTTCTGCAATCATCGCTCTTATCGCGTCCATTGCGCAGGCCGTTCTCAGCGTCACTTCAAGCACTTTTACCCCACCCGCTACCAATGCTTTCGCCATCGGTACTGCATGTTCCAGCTTGTTGACTACGATGACCGGCACGACCGGGCCAGTAGTAAGGATTGTTTCAGCGCTTGTTTCCCAGTTACTCATCGTCCTGCTTCCCATGTCAGGCCTGCCTGCTTCGGTAAGGCGGGCAAAAACGACGCGCGCGGCGCCTGAAAAGTGCTCGTCTTCTACCATACAGGATTATTAACCGGGTCGTCCATGTGCCTGTGTAATTTTTGAAACTACGGTTCACTTTTCTCTGTGACGGGGCCAGACGAAAAAAAACCCGCCGAAGCGGGTCAGGTCACTCTTATTCAAACTCGTTCCAGGAACGGCCGTCGCGGGTAATCATAGCGACGGAGGCAACCGGTCCCCAGGTGCCGGCCTGATAAGGTTTAGGCGCTTCGTTATCCGCAGCCCAGGCTTCCATAATGGAATCCACCCATTTCCAGGCCTCTTCCACTTCATCGCGACGCACAAACAGCGCCTGAATACCGCGCATCGTTTCCAGCAACAGACGCTCATAGGCATCGGCCAGGTGCGACTGATTAAAGGTTTCCGAGAAGCTCAGATCCAGCTTGGTGGTTTGCAGGTTGTGTTTATGATCCAGCCCTGGCACTTTATTCAGGATCTGGATATCCACCCCTTCATCCGGCTGCAGACGAATGGTCAGTTTGTTCTGCGGCAGTTCCTGCCAGGAATCTTTAAACAGGTTTAGCGCCGGGTTTTTAAAATAGACCACGACTTCAGAACACTTGGTTGGCAGACGCTTACCGGTGCGCAAATAGAACGGGACGCCAGCCCAACGCCAGTCGTCGATATCGACACGGATGGAGACGAAGGTTTCGGTATTGCTGGATTTGTTCGCATCTTCTTCTTCCAGATAGCCAGGGACTTTTTTACCCTGAACAAAGCCGGAAGTGTACTGCCCGCGCACGGTCTTATCGCGCACGTTAGTATGATCGATACGACGCAGCGAGCGCAGCACTTTCACTTTTTCATCACGAATACGGTCAGCGCTCAGATCGGCCGGTGGCGACATGGCAATCATCGTCAGAACCTGTAGCAGGTGGTTCTGGATCATGTCACGCATCTGGCCCGCTTTATCAAAGTAACCCCAGCGCCCTTCGATCCCCACCTCTTCCGCCACGGTAATCTGCACGTGGTCGATGGTGCGGTTATCCCAGTTAGCAGCAAACAGCGAGTTGGCAAAGCGCAGCGCCAGCAGGTTCAGTACCGTCTCTTTGCCCAGATAGTGGTCAATACGGAAAACCTGGTTTTCTTCAAAGTACTCCCCCACCTGATCGTTGATTTCACGCGAGGTTTCAAGGGAGGTACCCAACGGCTTCTCCATCACCACACGTGCAGGCTGCGCATTCAGTTTAGCCGTACCCAGCCCTTTACAGATGGCACCGAAGGTCCCCGGCGGCATGGCAAAATAGTTGATGGTTACGCGTTTTTTCTGGTCAAGCATTTTGCCCAGTCTGCTGAAGTGTGCCGCGTCGTTAACGTCCAGATTACAGAAGTCGAGTCGGTTGCTCAGCTTGTCCCAAAGCGCCTCGTCAACAGGCTCCTTCATAAAGGTTTCCAGCGCTTCACGAACGACTTTGGTGTAGGCCGCTTTATCCCATTCTGCACGGCCCACGCCAATAATGCGCGATTCCTCGTGGATCTGGCCGGCTTTTTCCAGCTGGTACAGGGAAGGCAACAGTTTCCGGCGCGCAAGATCGCCTTTGGCACCAAAAATCACCAGATCACATGCCTGGGCTGTTTGTGTAACCGCCATTCTATTCTCCTCGTTGCAGGATAAACCCAACCGGCGGATCCCTGCGCGGTCAGGCTTTTAATTTTCTTTCAATACAATGTACTGCTTTTGCCGGGTCGGCGTAAACCTGGCGACGCCCCGCCAGCACAGAGTAGCCAGTCTGGCGGCATTTTGCTGCCCAATACACAGGCAGATTGTGTCTAAATTTTCCGCTTGCCAATATCCCGCCGCCAGAGGAAGCGATCGTAACAGGATAGCGAAAATCCGTGAAAAGAGGAGAAAAGGCAGAGAAAAAGCGATTAGTTACGATTAAAGCGGCTTATCGCTTTGAGGGGAGAATCATCGTTTTCGCCTTTATATGAAATCGTTGAAACAGATAGT
>DOOK01000049.1 GCA_003512805.1 Erwinia sp.
CTTAAGGCTGGGACGGACTGATGGATTTCGGTAATTTTTATCAGCTGATCGCCAAAAGCCCGCTGTCGCACTGGCTGGAAACGCTGCCCGCCCAGATTGCCGCCTGGCAACGTGAACAGCTGCACGGGCATTTCAAAAACTGGGACCGTTCAGTCGAGCACCTGCCGACCCTTGTGCCGGAAACGCTGGATTTGCTGCACAGCGTCACCGCCGACAGCAGCCAGCTTAGCGAGCGCCAGCGCGGCGGTATCGAAAGCCTGTTACGTAACCTGATGCCGTGGCGAAAAGGGCCTTACTCGCTGTATGGCGTACAGATTAACACGGAATGGCGCTCCGACTGGAAATGGGACCGCGTGCTGCCGCATATTTCTCCACTGGCAGGCCGTACCGTGCTGGATGTCGGCTGTGGCAGCGGCTATCACATGTGGCGTATGGTCGGCGCAGGCGCAAACCTGGTGGTCGGCATCGATCCGATGCAGCTTTTTATCTGCCAGTTTGAGGCGGTACGCAAGCTGCTGGGCGGCGATCAGCGCGCGCACGTGCTGCCGCTCGGCATTGAGCAGCTGCCGGAGCTGAAAGCCTTCGATACGGTCTTTTCGATGGGCGTGCTCTATCATCGCCGCTCGCCGCTGGATCACCTTTATCAGCTGAAAAATCAGCTGGTCAGCGGTGGCGAGCTGGTGTTGGAAACGCTGGTGATAGAAGGCGACAAACACGCGGTGCTGGTGCCGGGCGAACGCTATGCGCAGATGCGCAATGTCTATTTTATTCCGTCCACCGGCGCGCTGAAGGACTGGCTGGAAAAATGCGGTTTTGTTGACGTGAAAATCGCCGACTATTCTGTTACCTCAACGGAAGAACAGCGCCGCACCGACTGGATGACCAGCGAATCACTGGCGGAGTTTCTGGATCCCAACGACAGCAGCAAAACTGTCGAAGGCTACCCGGCACCGCTGCGTGCTGTGCTGGTGGCGCGTAAGCCTTAACGTCAACCTCGCCAGTGGCGGCGTACAGGCTCTAGCGCGTCTGTATGACCGCGTGCTGGTGGGGACCAGCCTTAGGGACTTACTCGCTGCGGCTATAGCGCATAAAATCGGGTAACGCTCTTGCGCGCAGGGAGGCGCGGAAAAGCGTTGTCCGCCCCGCCCTTTAACGCTTTGCCAGCGCCAGCTTTGCGGCAAAGCCGATAAAGACGCAGCCGGTCAGGCGATCCATTATTTTTATCACCGCCGGTTTACGTAGCTTTTCCGCAAAATAGTGCGTGCAGGCAATCAGCATTCCATTCCATAAGGTTCCCACCACCACATGCACAAAGGCCAGGCCGATACTCCAGAGCGCCACCGAGCCGCCGGCAGGGATAAACTGCGGTAAAAAAGAAACGTAAAAAATACCGACTTTAGGATTAAGCAGGTTGCCTAAAAACCCCCGCATAAATACGCTGCCATAGCCGTCTTGCTTTTTATCCGTCGGCATTTCGCCGTGCAGAGCGCTACGCGGTTTTAACAGTAGCCCCACGCCAAGCCACAACAGATAAGCCGCGCCCACCAGCCTCAACATGTTATAAGCGACTTCTGAAGCCAGCAGCAGCGCGCCCAGCCCGATGCCCACTGCGACGCCCCATGTCATGCAGCCTGCATTGACGCCCATGCCGGTCGCCAGCGCCTTTTTCCAACCGCTGGTGGCGGAAGTGCGTAGAATTAACGCCGTATCAAAGCCCGGCGTCATGGTCAGCAGCGTAATGGCGAACAGAAAGGTCAATAATGAGGTCATGGCGGCTTCCTTAGAAAGAGAAAAAGTTTAGCGCCCTCCCCACCGATCGGCTACAGCCAATTTTAGTTATGTCACGTTTCGCTCTGCTTTTTGCGTGAAAAGGTCTACGGTTGAACCTGTACGACTTTTATTTCACCAAAAGGAGTTCCCATGAGTAAGTTCATATTCTCTTCACCACGCAAGTATGTTCAGGGTGCTGGCGTCATGGCTCAGCTGGGCAACTATGTGGCGGAACTGGGCAATAAGGCTTTTGTGGTGGCGGATGAAATCGTCTGGAACCTGACGGGAAAAGCAGTGCAGGATTCTTTGCAGCAGCACGGCGTCGAATTTCACTATCAGCAGTTTAACGGCGAAGCCTCCGGTAATGAGATCGCGCGTCTGGCTGCACTGGCGAAGCAGGCCGACACGCAGCTGGTGATTGGCGTCGGCGGCGGCAAGACGCTGGATACAGTGAAAGCGGTGGCGGATGAGTTGAAGCGACCCGTGGTGATTGTGCCCACGATTGCCTCTACGGATGCGCCTTGCAGTGCGCTTTCAGTGATCTATTCCGACAGCGGCGTATTTGAGAGTTACCGCTTTTATAACAAAAACCCGGATCTGGTGCTGGTGGATACGCAGGTTTGCGCCCGGGCACCGGTCAGACTGTTTGCCTCCGGCATTGCCCATGGCCTGGCGACGTTTGTCGAGGCGCAGGCGGTTAAGCGTTCGCACAGTAAATCTATGGTGGGTGGCGATCCAACGATTGCAGGCATGGCGATTGCCGAAGCCTGTGAAAAAACGCTGCTGACCTGGGGGTACAGCGCCTATCAGGCGGTAGAGAAAAAAGTGGTCACGCCAGCCGTAGAAGCGGTGGTGGAAGCCAATACGCTGCTTTCTGGTCTGGGCTTTGAAAATGCGGGTTTAGCCGGTGCACACGCTATCCATAACGGTTTTACGGCGATTGACGGCGACATCCATCATCTGACGCACGGTGAAAAGGTCGCCTACGGTACGCTGACGCAAATGGTGCTGGAGCAGCGGCCCGACGAAGAAATCGCGCGCTATATTCGCTTTTACCGCGCGATAAAAATGCCTACCACGCTAAAAGAGATGCATCTGGAAAATGAAAGCTGGGAGAACCTGCTCAAAGTAGGCGAGCTGGCCAACAGCGAGGGAGATACGCTGAAGAACCTTAATCCTG
>DOOK01000023.1 GCA_003512805.1 Erwinia sp.
ACCGCTCTTCCGATCTATTCCTGACGAGGTGGACGGAGAGCGCTGGCAGGATGTACCAACAGCTACCATTGCCGCCGACAGCCGCTATTTTAGCTTCGCCCCGCGCGCGGCCTGGCACGGCTTCGAGGGCTACGAAAAGGATCAGTATCTGATCGATCCCTGTAAGCTGCTCCTGACGACGCCGGGCATTGATGCCGCCAGCGGCCAGTATGCCGATTTTGGCATTCCGGCGACCATTCTGGCCAACTATCTGCGTGAAAACGGCGTGGTGCCGGAAAAATGCGATCTGAATTCCATTCTTTTTCTGCTGACGCCCGCGGAAAGCCTGGAGAAAATGGCACATCTGGTGGCGAAGCTGGCACAGTTTGAGCAACATATCCGCGAGGACGCGCTGCTACGTGACGTCCTGCCGACTATCTACCGCAAAAACGCCGTGCGCTATGAAGGTTATACGCTGCGCCGCCTGTGTCTGGAGATGCACCAGCTGTATGCCAGTAACGATGTAAAAGATTTGCAGAAAGCGATGTTCCGCCAGCAGAGTCTGCCGAAGGTGGCGATGAACCCTCAGGAAGCGAACAGTGAATTTATACGTGGCAATGTTGAACTGGTGCCGATTGCAGAGGCGGAAGGGCGCATCGCGGCGGAAGGCGCATTGCCTTACCCACCGGGCGTACTCTGCGTGGTACCTGGCGAGATCTGGGGCGGGGCGGTACAACGTTATTTTCTGGCGCTTGAAAAAGGCCTAAACCTGCTGCCCGGTTTTTCTCCGGAGCTGCAGGGGGTTTATAGCGAAACGGATGAAAAAGGTGAGAAGCGCCTGATGGGCTATATGCTTACCCGCTAAATCAGCTATCCCGCCCCGTGATGGTTGCGGGATAAGCCCCCTGGCTGAGTAGAGACGACGCTCAGCCAGCCTGTAGCGTCGCATCTTCCCGTGCCTGACGCATAATTGCTTTGGCAATCCATTTGCCAATGTCCTGAAGCTGGTCGTTATCGCAGCCCCAAATATCCTTCATCACCAAAAAAATCTCCGAACCGTAAACCAGCGACAGAGATTTGATCACCCGCTCGACAATTTCCGGCGGCAGTTCGTCATTTAACGGCTCTAAAACATGCTGCAACAGCGCTTTACGGTTTCCCCTTACCAGCTTTTCTCTGTCCGGCTTATCGCTGGATTGCGACTGTGCCCACTGGGTCAGAGAAAGATGCAGCGCGGCACGCAACGTGCCTTCATGCTCTAACATGCGTGGAAAAGCGAACGTCAGCAGCTCGTCGATGCGGTCGCTGGCTTCTTCACGGGTAGGGCGCCAGCTTTTAATCGGGCTGAGCGTTTCGGTAACGATGGCGGAAACCAGCGCGCTCTGCGTCGGAAAATAGCGGTAGGCCGTTGCGCGAGAAAGCTGAGCTTCCTGAGCGACTTCGGTAATGGACGGGAACGCGCCGCTGTCAAAAAGCCGCATAGCGGTCTCAATCAGTAAACGACGTGTTCTTGCGCGTGTGGCGGTCAGCTTTACAACCCCAGCGGAATCCCTTTGCTCCACAGTAACCTCATTTTGTTAAATCTGCCTGATATTCAAGTGATTGAAGACGGCAGTAGGTAAAGAGCATTCCCCTTCACCCGCGTCTGCAGGACAGGTTTCGTTATTAAGCATAGCCAACTTCCTTGTGAGACACTTATTCCATTCAATTGATTTATCATTGATGATAGTGATACTGTTATCTCATCAAATTGAAAGTAAAAAACTCTCAATCTCTATTTACTGTCTTATTGCTTCTTTATCAAGTCTTTATTGTGTCTGATAACAGGGTGTTGTTACGACTATGACTATTAATCGTGGTTTTGTTTACGCCGTCGCAACGGCAGATACTAAAGGAAGGGAACTGTTTTACGTCAGTGACTGCCTGCGTAAAGCGGGCGTCGATGTCGTGACAGTTGACCTGTCAACTCAACCAGTTACCGCACCTTATGCCGCCGATTTTCCGCCGGAACTGGTGGCCGATTTTCATCCGGACGGGCGCGAAGCCGTGTTCTGCGGTGACCGTGGCCGGGCCATTAATGCGATGGCGCAGGCGTTTAAAATTTTCCTTAACCAGCGCCAGGATCTGCTTGGCGTTATTGGCCTTGGTGGCTCCTGCGGGACGGCGCTGATCACGCCAGCGATGCAGGCATTGCCGATCGGCGTACCCAAAGTCATGGTATCGACGATGGCTTCCGGTGACGTGTCTGGCTATGTCGGCGCCAGCGATATCAGTATGGTCTATTCGGTTACCGATGTTTCTGGCCTGAACCGCATCTCACGCCGCGTGCTGGGCAATGCGGCCCATCAACTGGCTGGCGCCGTACTTTTTCCCGTCGACACCGACAGCAGCGATAAACCTGCACTGGGCCTGACCATGTTTGGCGTCACCACGCCCTGTATACAAACGGTCAGCGCGATGCTGGAAGAGAATTATGACTGCCTGGTGTTTCATGCCACCGGCAGCGGCGGCAAGGCGATGGAAAAGCTGGCCGACAGCGGTATGCTGGCTGGCCTGCTGGATTTGACTACGACCGAAGTCTGCGATTACCAATTTGGCGGCGTGCTGGCCTGTGATGAAACGCGTTTCGACGCCGTAGCCAACAGTCGTATTCCCTGTGTCATTTCCTGCGGTGCGCTGGATATGGTCAATTTCGGTCATCCTTCTACGGTGCCGGAAAAGTATGCCGGACGGCTTTTCTACCACCATAATGCGCAGGTTACGCTGATGCGCACCACGCCGGAAGAGAACGCAACCATGGCGAAATGGATAGCGGAAAAGCTGAACCGCTGTGAAGGCGACATCGTGTTCTTGATCCCCGATGGCGGTTTCTCCGCGCTGGATGCGCCAGGCCAACCTTTCTGGTCGCCGGAGGCAAGCGATGCCTTTACCAGCACGCTGGAGGCAAACATCAAACAGACCAGCCGCCGGGTTGTTCGTCGCCTGCCTTTTAACATCAACGATCCGCAATTTGCCCTGGCGGCAGTCAGAGAGTTTCGCCAGCTGATCGAAAAGGAGTGTTGAACATGGCTTTTACCCGTCAGGAGATACTGACAAAATTTAACGCAATGATTGCGCGCGGCGAACCGATTATCGGTGGGGGCGCCGGGACAGGATTGTCCGCTAAATGCGAAGAAGCAGGCGGTATCGACCTGATCGTTATCTATAACTCCGGGCGCTATCGTATGGCCGGGCGCGGCTCGCTGGCCGGGCTACTGGCTTACGGCAACGCCAACGAGATCGTAATGGATATGGCGAAAGAAGTGCTGCCGGTGGTGAAGAACACGCCGGTTTTGGCGGGCGTCAACGGCACCGATCCCTTCTGTCATTTTGATAAATTTCTGGACGATCTCAAGGCGATGGGCTTCTCTGGCGTGCAGAACTTCCCTACGGTAGGGCTGATAGACGGTAACTTCCGCGCTAATCTGGAAGAAACCGGCATGGGCTACGGGCTGGAGGTCGACATGATCCGGCTGGCTGCGCAAAAAGAGATGCTGACCACGCCTTACGTTTTCAGCACGGAAAACGCCGTAGCGATGGCCCAGGCGGGCGCGGATATTATCGTGGCGCATATGGGACTGACCACAGGCGGCAATATCGGCGCGGAAACCGCGTTGAAGCTCGCCGATTGCGTCCCGTTAATTAACGAGTGGGCAAAAGCCGCGAAGGAAGTGCGTAAAGACGTGATTGTACTTTGCCACGGCGGACCTATCTCCACGCCGGAAGACGCAAAATATATCATCAGCCAGTGTCCGCAGTGCGACGGTTTTTACGGGGCCAGCTCAATGGAGCGGCTGCCGACCGAAGTGGCGCTGACGGAAACCACAAAGCAATTTAAAAATATCAGCCGATAAAGGTCGGCGGACGGATCTGCACCGTCCGCCTGACTCTTTTACAGAGCGCACACCTGCGCTCTGTTTTTCGCCCATCACTTCAGGTCTTATGGCGTAAACCCACGCTATTTTCGGCAACTCACTTCAGGCCTTTACAGCGTAAATAAGCGCTGTTTTCAGCAGGTCCCTTTACGCGCCTACAGAAACCTGCGCCTTTTTTCCGACAAAGTCTTTAATAGCGGTGATAGCTCTTCTGCGCATTGTTCACTTTATAGAGATAGCGACGCGACTCGGCAGAAGGGTGGTTGGTGGTCAGCGTCTGATAGACCTCCGCTGGCGACAGATTATTGATCGCGCCAAAGGCCCGATTCTTGTCGCTGGAGAAGACTCTCAGCACGCTGCCCGCCCCGCCATTGTAGGCCGTGATCACCGCATAGCGACGTGAAAGCGGATTGGCGATACCGGAAAGATAGCTATCCTGCAGCAGCGAAAGATAGGCTGTTCCCGCGTCGATATTGTTTTCCGGATCGAGCAGGTAGCTGCGGCTCGGCTTACCCCAT
>DOOK01000186.1 GCA_003512805.1 Erwinia sp.
GCCGTTCGCGCGCAGTCGCGTGACGTCTGGGAACGCAACCAGCAGGATAAAGAAAAGATTTACTTCAAATATACTCGCGATTTCATTTCACTGATCGGCCTGGTACTGGCGCTGTTTATTACTATTACGCTGACGTCGGTGGCGGGTTCGGCGCAGGACGCCATCGTGCGGGCGCTCGGCCTGGACGGGATTGAATGGCTGCGCCCGGCAATGACCACCATTGCGCTGACCATCTCTATCCTGGCGAACTATCTGCTGTTTCTGTGGATCTTCTGGCGACTGCCACGTCACAAACCGCGTAAAAAAGCGCTGTTTCGTGGCACGCTGCTGGCCGCTATTGGCTTTGAGGTGATTAAAGCGATTATGACGATGACGCTACCGAAGCTGGCCTCTTCGCCTTCTGGCGCGGCGTTTGGTTCCGTGCTGGGTCTGATGGCGTTCTTCTACTTTTTCGCCCGCCTGACTCTGTTCTGCGCGGCCTGGATAGCCACGGCAGAATACGCGGACGATGAGCCTGAGCAGGCCACCACGCCAGTCTGACAGGTGATCAGGATGACGGCTGCAGAATGCTGCAGCTGTGATCCTGAAGCTCTTCCGCCGATCCCCGGTTCAGCAGCAGCAGGTTACGCTTAATCACCATCAGTGCCCGCCTTCCATCCGGCATGGCTGCTACCGCGATACCGTATTTCCCCATCTCTTCACGCGCGCCAGGCAGCTCGTTCGCAATGCGAACAAACGGGCTGGTTTTTTTCAGTTCGTCACGGCTCAGCAGGCGGATTTGGTACTCATGTTCGCCCAACTGCGCCGATTGCCATTTCTCGCTTAGCGAGCCGTTCAGGCTGTCCAACCGCCGCCGGATATCAGGCCGCAGGCAGGAAATATGAATATGCAGCTGGTTTTGCGTTCTGCCGCGCTGCGAGTTAATGCTCAGCGCTACCGCACTGTCTTCTACTGGCGAACCGCGACGTTCTTCCATATAGTGGCGCGCATGCCAGGCTTCGGCGAAATAGTTGGGAGCAAAGGGATTCAGCAGCTCGGGACTTTCGATACCGGTAAGCTTTTTCACGGGCATCAGCAGGAACTGCAGCGACCCTTCACGATCTTTCATCACCACGTAACCATTATGCAGATCCACTATCCGACAGGGCGCCGGATCGTTATTTTGCTGCTGATTAGGCACGCACTGCTGGCTGACAATGTTCCATAACGTATTAGCATTGTGTCTGCAAATGATGGCTTTGCAGCCTCCAATAACGGCCACGAGCGCCACAATGCCCGTAATCAGGATCCGCTTCCCCCCTTGCATGACAACAACCTCTACGCGTGTAATTGCGCATAATGTAAACGAATCATTGCTGAAGGTCATGTTAAATAATCAATGTGCGTGACTATGGGGTGCAAGCTTATTGGAATCAGCAAGATACAAGGGAAAAATAAAGGCCAGTCGGGTGACTGGCCTTAAAAGGAGGGTGTTCCGCTAAAAAGATTAGCGCTGCATCGCTTTGTCGTAGGTGCCGCCATCCGCAAAGTGCGTTTTTTGCGCTTTGGCCCAGCCGCCGAACTTAGCATCGTCGATAGTAAACAGCTTCACTGGTGCAAATTTATCGGCATATTTTTTCGCCACGGCCGGATCGCGTGGACGATAATAGTTTTGCGCAGCGATTTCCTGGCCTTCCGGCGAATAGAGATACTTCAGGTAAGCATCGGCTACTTTACGGGTATCGCGATCGTCAACAACCTTATCCACCACGGAGACGGTAGGCTCGGCCAGAATTGACTCGGTCGGCGTGACGATTTCAAACTGATCTTTGCCCAGCTTGTTAACCGCCAGATAAGCCTCGTTTTCCCAGGCAATCAGTACATCGCCAATACCGCGTTCAACAAAAGTGTTGGTTGCGCCACGCGCGCCGGAATCCTGTACTTCAACGTTCTTAAATAACGCTTTGATATAGGCCAGCGCCTTGTCCGAATCGCCATTGTTTTTGTCCAGTGCCCAGCCCCAGGCGGCCAGATAGTTCCAGCGCGCGCCGCCAGATGTTTTCGGATTTGGCGTGATCACCGACACGCCGGGCTTCGTTAAATCCTGCCAGTCGTGGATCTGTTTGGGGTTGCCCTTGCGAACCAGGAAAACAATGGTGGAAGTGTAAGGCGCGGAGTTATCCGGCAGGCGCTTAATCCAGTTTTTATCAATACGTCCGCGCTCGGCGATGGCATCCACGTCCGAAGCCAGCGCCAGCGTCACCACATCAGCACGAATGCCGTTAATCACGGAAGTTGCCTGCTTGCCGGATCCCCCGTGAGACTGACGGATAACCACGTTATCGCCGGTTTCCTGCTTATAGTGCGCGCTGAAAGCTTTATTGTACTGTTCGTAAAGCTCCCGGGTAGGATCGTAAGAGACATTTAACAGCTGGACATCTTTTGCCAGAACACTGCCTGAGGCCAACAGCAAGGTTAATCCAATGCTCCACTTTTTCATTACGCGCGCTCCCAAAGGTTTTTTCTGGCAGAGAGCGTGACACAAAGTGTTTGATGACTTAAAGAATTAAAAGCTAGCTGTAATAACCGAATGGAATATGAATCTGCAAAATAAAGGCGCTGATAAACAGCGCCTGAAAAGGAAGGGTGATTAATAAAGACGTTTGGCCGTATCCAGCCAGTCGCCTTTAAAGGGACGCTTCATATTTTCAATGGCGTCGATAATATCGTGGTGGACCATTTTCTCGTTCTGAATACCGACGCAGCGGCCGCCGTAACCCTGTAGCAACAGCTCGATAGAGTAAGCCCCCATACGCGAAGCCAGAATGCGGTCATAGGCTACCGGCGCACCACCGCGCTGGATGTGACCCAGCACCGTGGAGCGGGTCTCGCGTTTGGTTTCAGATTCGATGTATTTCGCCAGCTCGTCGATATCGCAGATATGTTCGGTAATCGCCACAATCGCGTGCTTTTTACCTTTGGCAATGCCTGCTTTGATTTCCTGGACCAGCTCTTCCCGGGTGAACGGGATTTCCGGCAGGACGATAAATTCGCAACCGCCCGCGATGGCCGCTGCCAGCGTCAGGTCGCCGCAGTAGCGGCCCATCACTTCGACGATAGAGATACGCTGATGCGAGGAAGAAGTATCGCGCAGGCGGTCAATCGCCTCTACAACCGTTTCCAGTGCGGTAAAGTAACCGATGGTGTAATCCGTACCGGCTACGTCATTATCGATAGTACCCGGCAGGCCAATGCACGGAAAGCCCATCTCCGTCAGTCTCTTAGCACCCATGTAGGAGCCGTCGCCCCCGATCACCACCAGCGCATCAATGCCGCGCTTTTTCATGTTCTCAATGGCCACGGCACGAACGGCCTCTTCGCGGAACTCGGGGAAACGCGCCGATCCCAGAAAAGTGCCGCCGCGGTTGATCATGTCGGAAACGCTGTAGCGGTCCAGATTGGCCATGCGATCTTCATACAGTCCCAGGTAACCATCGTAAACGCCACAAACTTCAACATTTTCACTCAGCGCCGCACGAACGACACCCCGAATAGCTGCATTCATGCCAGGCGCGTCACCGCCGCTTGTCAGTACTCCGATTTTTTTGATCATGACAACCTCTGAACTTGTTAATGCAAATTTTAAATTCTGAACGCCCTGGGGGATCGGCGTACGCGAGCGATCGACTAATGTGGGCAATAGTATATCAAAGTCTTTTAGCTGAATTGATTCAGGTCAGAGAACATTCTGCTATTTTTCCGTCGCAAAATAACTCCGGCGTTCAATTCATGGGCTGCTCCCTTAACTCTCTGAAAATCATAGCCCGTTCAGCTCCTTTTCAGGCACTATCGAGCAGGGATCCTGGTGGATAGTAATATCAGAACCAGGAAAAGCTTTCAGCAACGCTTTTTCAACTTCTTCCGCAATCAGGTGCGCCTGAAACAATGTCAGGTGGTCTTTCAGCTCTAAATGCAGCTGGATAAAGCGTGTCGGGCCGGAAAGACGCGTACGGATATCGTGTACACCTTCCACACCGGGCCACTGGCCGGCAATGCTCGCAATTTCTGCTTTTTCTGAATCCGGCAGCGCCCTGTCTAACAGCAGCTGCACAGCTTCGTAACCCATTCGCAGCGCGTTATAAAGGATCCAGACGCCGATACCCAACGCAAACAACGCATCGGCGCGCCTGAAGCCATACCAGCTCAATCCCAGCGCGACCAGGATGGCACCGTTCATAATAACGTCAGATTGATAGTGAAGCATATCGGCCCGAATGGCCAGACTGTGCGTTTTACGCACTACCCACCGCTGAAAAGCGACCAGGACCAGCGTTGAAAAGAGCGCAATAAGCGTGACAACCACCCCAACTAACGGCGCGCGCATCTCGGCAGGGGTCGAGATATGTTGTAACCCCGTCAGAAACAGGAAAAGTGCGGAGCCGGAAATAAACATGCTTTGCGCCAGCGCGGCCAGGGATTCGGCCTTACCGTGCCCGAAGGTATGCTCTTCATCGGCGGGCTGCAGAGAATAACGCACCACAAACAGATTGGTCAGTGAGGCGGCAATATCTACCAGAGAATCGACCAGCGCGGCCAGCAGGCTGACCGAACCGGTATACCACCAGGCGAAAATCTTCACCAAAAGCAGCAGGGAAGCCAGAGTCGTCGCTGCCAGAGCGGCAGAGTTAACCAGGCGAGCATAATGCTGGGCCATATTGCACTCCGTTCAGGACAGTAGCCTGAGTATACCGGATTTCACGCAAAAAATGCCTCGCTCCTCGGGTAAGGAAGAGAGCCAGGAAGGTAGAAGATACATGTTATTACTTTGAAAAATAACACTTTCCCCCTGCTAACCACCCTATATTAACCCCGTCGAAAAAAATAAGGTCTCGCCATTACCGGACTTTATTACCGGGACATGTGCGTTACTTGTTGCCTTGACCAGATCGGAAGAGCGGTTCAGCAGGAATGC
>DOOK01000059.1:0-1426 GCA_003512805.1 Erwinia sp.
CCGATGGCCTTTAACGACTTGCGTATCGATCCGTTCAGCGCGGCGGTGGTGACCATTATGATTAACTCCGGCGCGTATATTGCGGAAATTACTCGCGGCGCCGTCTTGTCAATCAATAAGGGCTTCCGGGAAGCGGGCCTGGCGCTGGGCCTTTCCAGCCGCGAAACGCTACGCTACGTTATTATGCCGCTGGCGCTGCGCCGTATGCTGCCGCCGCTGGGTAACCAGTGGATCGTCAGTATCAAAGATACTTCGCTGTTTATCGTTATCGGCGTGGCGGAGCTGACTCGCCAGGGCCAGGAAATCATTGCCGGTAACTTTCGCGCGCTGGAGATCTGGAGCGCCGTGGCCGTTATCTATCTGTTTATTACGCTGGTGCTGAGCTTTGTTCTGCGTCGCATTGAAAAAAGGATGAAAATCCTGTGATTGAATTTAAGAACGTCTCTAAACATTTTGGCGAAACGCAGGTACTGCACAATATCGACCTGACGATTAAGCAGGGAGAAGTAGTGGTTATTATCGGGCCGTCCGGCTCTGGTAAATCTACGCTGCTGCGCTGCATTAACAAGCTGGAAGAGATTACCACCGGCGAGCTGATTGTGGACGGCCTGAAGGTTAACGATCCCAAAGTGGATGACCGCCTGATCCGCCAGGAAGCGGGCATGGTGTTCCAGCAGTTTCACCTGTTCCCACAGATGAGCGCGCTGGATAACGTCGCTTTTGGCCCTGTGCGCGTACGCGGTGCCAGTAAGGCCGATGCGCAGCGGCTGGCAAAAGAGCTGCTGGGCAAAGTAGGCCTGGCCGAACGTGCGCACCACTTCCCGTCCGAACTTTCCGGGGGGCAACAGCAGCGAGTGGCCATTGCTCGTGCGCTGGCGGTCAAGCCTAAGATGATGCTGTTTGATGAGCCAACCTCCGCGCTGGACCCGGAGCTGCGCCATGAAGTGCTAAAAGTGATGCAGGATCTGGCTGAAGAAGGCATGACCATGGTTATCGTGACGCACGAAGTCGGCTTTGCAAAAAAAGTCGCCTCACGCCTGATCTTTATCGACAAAGGACGTATTGCTGAAGATGGCGATCCGGCCGCGCTGATTGATAACCCGCCGGGCGCGCGCCTGCGGGAGTTCTTACAGCACGTTTCATAACCTTTCGGGGCGGTTATACCGCCCCGCTTTCTTGCCCTGCGCCTCATCACGCCTTACCTTTTTTTGCCCGTCTGTACTTGCTGCTCGACGCTTCTTCGCGCCGTTAAAGGAAAAGATGATGTCGGGGACCCCGTCCTTCTGGCGCTGTATGCTCAGATGGCTACTGTTAATCGCTTCTTTTTTGCTGTCAGTCACAGGCCCCCAGCTTGCCTTGCCGCCGCAGCCGCTTCCCGGTCACAACCTGCTGACGGCGAGCTGGCCTGGGTCTGGGTCTGGGTCTG